>JBAXBD010000416.1:0-5889 GCA_037142165.1 Schlesneria sp.
GTCTCATACAGCGGATGCAGCAATTGCGAAAAAGCTTCGCACAGATCGTATTACCTCAAAATTCACGCTGGATGACCATGGCGTTCAACGCCCGTTCTACATCAAGCGACATGGCCGCTCTTCATGGAAGGAGTATCTCAAGCCACTCCTCCGGCTGACGTGGCCGATCCTGGGTGCACGAAACGAATGGAATGCAATTATCGATTTTCACGAAATCGGGCTCCCCACGATGACCCCTGTTGCATTCGGAGAATCAGGGTCGGATTCGTTTCTGATTACCGAATCAATAGAAAACTGTGACAAATTATCGGACCTACTTGCCGATTCGAAAAAATCGCCAACTCCCCCATTGGCTCTTCGCCAGATCTCTGTCAGGGTCGCAAATCTGGCTCGCACGATGCATAGCGCAGGTCTACATCATCAGGACTTCTATCTTGGCCATCTGATGCAGTCGCAAAAAAATCCCGAAGCGATCTACATCATTGATCTTGGGCGCGTACACAAACAAACGCATTTATCTCAACGCTGGATCATAAAAGATCTGGCGCAACTTAACTTTTCAGCCTCGACGGTCCCCTTGTTTCAACGGTTGAGGTTCTTACGGGAATACCTTGGACGACCGTTAACGGATAAAGACAGACATCTGATGGCTCGAATCCAGTTAAAGACAAACGCCATCGCACGACATTCCCGCAAGAATCGACTTTAGCAATCAACCTTTTCAGATGTTTATGTCGCTCCGCATTTTTTACAGCGACCATTGCTTTGAGACGACCTGTTCAAGATGCCACTCGCTGATTCCAAGCACCTTCTTTAAGCTCTCGTAGGATTCCCGTCGAATAGTCATATCGACGGCGTGTGGATCTTGCCTTCGGACAGACCGAAGTAATAGATTTTTTGGAGTATGCTCGGTCTCAATAAACTCCAGTACCTGCGTCTTATACCCGTGTAGTTCCAGAAACTGAGCTCGTAACGCGTCCGTAGCCAGTGATGCAAATCGGTCCTTGAGTATTCCGTATTCGGTGAGACCCGGCAGAGTCTGTTTACCAATCGCGTGACAGACTTCGTGCTGGCAACAGGGAACCGCCAGTATCGCGTCACATTCCCACCGCAATGCTGCGGCCAAGGCGTCGTCCGTCGCGGTATCGCAGGCATGAAGCGACACGGCAAGATGAACGTGCTTTGACGGGACGTAACTTTCGATCCTGCCAATATGAAATTCCAGGCCAGCGCAGTTCAATGTCTTGGCAATTCGAGAACAGTCTTCAATGACGTCCGATTTCACATCAAGACCGACAAGCGACACTTCCCGTTCGTGAATTTTCGTCAGCAGATGATGAAGAGCGAACGTGAGATAACTTTTTCCGCAACCAAAATCAACAATGTGAATCGGCCCGGTTGCTGGCAGTTGCGGAAGGATATCCTCAACAAATTCGAGGTAGCGGTTAATCTGTCGGAACTTATGATACATTGCTGGCCGCACTTGACCGCTGGGAAGCATTACTCCAATTTCGATCAGGAATGGACAGGGAACTCCCGCAGGGATCAGGTATTGTTTCTGCCGATTGTGGCCTTCCCCCTCGGTCGGCTGCTGAGTTGGCGGCTTCCGCTTGATCTTTTGCGGCTTGCCATAGTTCCAGCGAATCGTCAGATCGGCTTCCGTTGTGAAGACGTGAGCATCACCAAAATTCACTCCGAATACACTCTTTGTCTGAGCGATCAATTCGTCTGCTGTCAGGTTGTCGTGTAGTTCTTGCGACTTGGACCTGACCGTCCACTGATACTTTGTTTCACCACCAACTTCGACCAGACGAACCGTCACTTTGGAAATCGCGGTCTCCGACTTGGAAAGAGGCTGGCTCAGTACGAGTCTCAGAAACGTTCGGTCACGAAGCGATTCGGCGAGTAACGACATCAGTGTGGGGGTTGATGGCTTTTCCGGGCGCGGCTTCTTTTCGCCAGGCTTTAAGGCAGCACGGGGCTTCCCGCGAGTTGGGCGTTTCGGGACCGGCGGCTTGGATGAAGCCCTTGAGGCTAACGGGGCTTTCGATGAAGGCTTCGCGCGTGGCATACTGTTTAATAGGTCTCTCTAGTTTGCAGGAACAATGCTTTCTTTTCACCGGGCAAAGTGAAATCAAATCCACATCTCTGAAAGAATTCGTCCGAAGAGGTAATCGCCATAACTTCAAACACGTTCTGTTTTTTTGCCTGATCAATACAGGCAATGACGAGCGCTTTGCCGATCCCTTGTCCTTGATGATCGGGCGAGACGGCCAGACTTCGTAACTCGGCGAGCTTCACCGAATAGATTTCGAGTGCGGCAAAGCCAACAATCTTCTTGCCAATGACTGCGACAAAACCGTGCCGAGTCAGGTCTTCCAGTTCATCGTGCGTTCGTGGCAACAGACGACCTTGTTCGACAAACGGTTCAATGAACTCTCCCAGTGCTTCAACATCCCGCATCGTGGCGGCACGAACGACGAACGAAGGTTTGGCTTGAGTATGCGACGACGGCATGGGGATCACAATTCAAATAAAGTAGGTCTATTTCCCGACGATTGTCACTTTCTTGACACCATCGAGTTTAGGAAATTTTTCGTTCAGGTACTCGTTGCCTCGGGTCATCAGTTCAAACTGGTCTGGCTTCTCGCCGTACTCGCTGTTGATGTTGTCGACCACATCCATCCCCTCCACCACCTTGCCAAACGGAGCAAATCCCTGAGAATCGAGCGACGAGTTGTCTTTATAACTGATAAAGATCTGTGCTGAACGGGAATTTGGAAGCCCCAATTTGGCGAACGTGACAAATCCACGTTTGTTGGATTTCATCACGGGATCGTCTTTCATTTTGGCGTCACGCCATTTGGCCGCAATCTTGGGGTCACCACTGATCCCGAATTGAACCATAAACCCCGGTACGACTCGAAAGAACTTGCAGTCGTCGTAAACGCCTGTTGTAACAAGATGGTAAAACCGGTCGGCTCCGATCGGTGCCCATTCTCGTTCGACGTGAATCACAAAATCACCTGCCGTTGTCTCAAATTTTGCATCAAACGTTGCAGGCGCCTTCTTCTGCTTCGATCCCTCTTGTCCGAGAAGATTCAGTCCGAACGCGATGACCATTCCGCAAGTCACGAGTACCGACCAGCCTCTGCTATTCATTGTTTCCTCCTGAAATCAATTCCGTGTCGTCATTCTTAAGACCGAGCTGACGAAGATTTTATCTCTAACCAGGCTCACAATGAAGGGACTTGAAAAATGGGCTGACCAAACTGCAGTC
Source organism: Schlesneria sp. (assembly GCA_037142165.1). Classification (GTDB taxonomy): domain Bacteria; phylum Planctomycetota; class Planctomycetia; order Planctomycetales; family Planctomycetaceae; genus Schlesneria. The sequence continues at coordinate 3,281 of JBAXBD010000416.1, forward strand.
GACCCCGTCGGTCGATTCCGGCAAAGTCGATGTTATCACATCTTGAAGTGGAATGTTCGCCGAATGTACCGCCAACCCCACCCGAATGCCGACCGGCGAGCTGCCATAAACCTGGCAAAGCCTCGTAAATTGGGCGTCAGCAGCTCAGGAGATTCATCAAGCAGCACTGTCGCCTGATACGCCGATTCTTGCAATTGTTCTCGACCTTCCCGATCTGCGGTCGTGGCGAGAAGTCCACCATTCTTTGACGCCAGGCTCTTCGGGGCAAAATCCGAATGGGCCGATGCGATTTGCGTTACAGTCCCGTGAAACGTGTGCTGTGGCAGATGATCAAACTTCAAGCCAACCTTCATTCCGATCGAAACGTCGTGACGGTCTGCTTGATCAAGGTACATAATCGCCTGCATCTTGTCCGACGGAGCAATGCTTAATAATTCGGTTCGTTCTTCCAGAAACGCATTTTCGTTCTTTTCGTCGAGCGGTGTGCCGGTCCAGCCGACGAGTCGTTTCTTTTGCTGATCGAGCTTCGGTGTGGGGTTTCGCGGGGGAGCGATCACCGTTCCTGCGATCGGAGCTTTCACAAACAGATGCTTCATTTGCTCGTCCAATTCGGCAATCTGCTCATTCACTGATTTCAAACCCTCTTCCGCCATCGCCATTTCCGCACGGTCATTCACCGCCCAGGCGTTTTGCCTTGCTGTTTCCTGGAGCAGTTTTTGTTTTGCCAAACGCCGTTTGGCGTCGTCTAGCCTGGGGTCATGCAGACGAGCCAACTGATGATCCGCTTCAACATGGTCGCCTGGCTGAACGTTCAATTCGACCAGTTCGCCGGGCACTTTGGTGACAACGTGTCGTACGTCATGCGGTTCAAGGACGAATGCAGCCCATTGGATAAAGGGAATTGGCATCAGTCCCAACGGGATGATAATGGCCGCCAACACAGCGGCTGTGACCGCCAGACGCCATTTCTGGATTGGCTTTTCGCGCGGCGTTGAGAGCAATTGATAAGAACTCATCCCCATTTGTACCAGAATTCCAGTGACAGAAAAGACCGCCATCGATTGCCCGAGACTCTGTAGCCCATAGGGCTTAAGCACCGTATACAGGAACATCAGGATTCCGAACAAGACAAACCACCCGTAAAGCTTCGAGGCGATCGCATAAATGATAAACCAGTGTCGGTTCGTTTGTGGCATGAAGGGATCGTGCCGAGGCTCGATACCCAGACATAATTGGGCCGCCATTTCCTGTGTCAGTTTATCAGCCTTTGGACGCAGGTTGGGGATTTCAAGAAAATCGCTGAGCATGTAATAACCGTCAAGACGCATCAGCGGATTGGCGTTGAAAATCACTGTTGTCGCGGTCGTCACGAAAAAGACATTCAGACACAAGTAGTGGAATAAACCCGGTTCCGTCATCCACCAGAAGAATATCGCAAACGCAGAAAGCACAATTTCGATGATCATCCCCGCCGCACCGATAATGATGCGCGGCCATTTATTCTTCAGCATCCATGAGTCTGAAACATCGCAATAAAGGCACGGGCTGCCGACAAGCAACATCACCCCCATCTCGTGACATTCGCTGCCGAACATCTTGCACGACAGGCCGTGACCGAATTCATGAATGATTTTCGAGCAAGCAAGCGTTATCCAAAGGAAAATCAGATTCGGCCAGCCAAAAAACTGGTTGAAAGCTGGCAACCCCGCCTGAAACGCTCGAAATTGGATTGCAAGCAACAGCCATGAACTCAACACGAAAAGGATCGCAATCACGGCGGTGACAGGGTGGAACATCCACCGCGTGTATGGAACCATCCGACCAAGAAACTGGTCGCAGTCCCAACCGGGAAGCCGCAACGATAAAATATTCGTCAAGCCGCTGAAAAGCTTCTGCCGACGTTTCTTCTGATTTTGTTCGATTCGAGCCGCAGCCTGACCCGGACGAGTGCTATAAGCCAACCCCTTGTGATGCAGATCCGCGACGAGAAGCTGAGTGTCAGTCAACGTGGGGCTGATCGCGGGAAATTCACGCACTAAATCGTCACGAATGGTTTCAAGATTCTTCCGACCATCAAGCATCGTCAGCACCCGATACTGATCAGCTCGCAGTCGATGATACGTCAGTCCGACCGGGTCCTTGATGACGTAGTGCGAAACACCCTGAAAATCGATCAGCTTGACGACAAGATCGTTCCGAGCTCGCAGCGGTACTGGCCGCTGAGACGATCGCATCTCTTGAGTCGGAATCGCCATCGACATGTTCGGTCACCCTTGTCCGTTGCTACGGATTTGTATGATATGTGCTACCTGCGTGCATTTGAACTCGCCAATGGTCTTGTTCCTTGTGATCGTGTGTTAATCTCAACGCTGCTGGCACCCACATCTCAGTATTCCAGTGTGGCGGATTACTTTTGGTCCGAGGTCGGCTCGACCACTTTCTTGGCATTTTCCAGGTCTTTTTCCGGTGATGACTTGGCTGAGACAGATGGACTTTCGACTTCGATTTCCATCGTCGCTTCCAAGCCGGCACGCAGAATGTTGTCTCGATTCCTGACTTCTGCATAGATACGAGTCGTGCGGTCAATCGGTTCAGAAACAACATCAACA
>JBAXBD010000417.1:0-5886 GCA_037142165.1 Schlesneria sp.
GCACTTAGTACTGACGCGGGCCCCCATACCGAGATGCTGACGAAAGCAGGATTCGAAGTCGTCGATGCTCCTCGGAATGTGGATCTTTACCAACCTGCGAACCTCTTGCCGATCGTGCGCGACTGCGTTGCGGTCGTCGCAGGTTCAGAGCCATGGCCAGAATCCCTGATAGCGGCATGCCCCAAGTTACGGGTCTTAGCGCGAACTGGCGTCGGTTTCGATGCCATCGACGTACCTGCCTGTGATCGACATCGAGTGATCGTTGCCACGACACCTGGCGTGAACCATCACGCCGTGGCGGAACACACTTTTGCCTTACTGCTCGGAGTTGCTCGCGGTTTTCCTTCGCGAGACCAGTATGTGCGAGCCTGTACCTGGATTCGGGCATCGACCCCACGGGTGATGGGCCGAACGCTGGGTATTGTGGGTCTCGGCAGAATTGGTCGAGCGGTGGCGACCAGGGGGGTCGGGCTGGGAATGAAAGTTGTCGCATACGAACCATATCCACAAAAGGAATTTTGCGAACAGTGGGGAGTAGAACTTGCTTCATTTGAAGATTTGTTGTCTCGATCTGACTATGTCACACTACACCTGCCGATGAGTACTGAAACGAAACATGTCATGAATGCGAAAACATTTGCGCTCATGAAACCTGGTTCTGTTCTCATCAATACTGCTCGCGGATTACTCGTCGACGAAACGGCCCTGGTTCAGGCTTTGCAATCGGGACACTTGCGCGGCGCAGGTCTTGACGTTTTCGAGGTCGAACCGCTTCCCGGCGATAGCCCCCTGCTGAAGATGAACAACGTTTTGCTGAGCGGCCATCTTGCGGGACTCGACCACGAATCGCATCATGATACACTGGAGATGAGCGCTAACACGATCATTACGATGTCGCAGGGAGGATGGCCAACCGAGGCGATCCGAAATCTGCGCGGTGTCACTGATTGGAAATGGTCAGAAAAAGGCTAATCTGTAGGAATTCAGTTCCGAATCGATTCCTTGATTTCGTTGACAGGAAATATTCCTTTGAGTTTCGACTGGCAGTACGTCGCCGTCGTGGGCTGCGTCATCTGGGCGGTAGCCGTGCTGATCATGCGCGGCTACCGGCTGTTCCGTCAGCCCTCGTCAACTTCGTGCGGGTCCGGAGTCTGTCACGGCTGTCCCTCGAATACCACTCAACAAACGAGTGGCCTGATTCAACTGAATGCCCCAACCCAAGTCGATATCCGACACAACCACCAGTGAAATTGGTCGACTTCGTTTAACCGCGCCTCGAAGAGAAGCGAGTCAACCGGCGTCAGTGACAAACCCGAGGTGTCATCGCTCATTTCGCCATTGCGAAAGGTTTGTAGCGGTAATCGCAATCAATGCTCGGAAACGTTTGAAGAAATCGGCTGAACGCCGATTCGCCTGCGCCGTTGGCTACGGGTTAAACGATAAATCTGTCGGCTTCTTTTACCCCCATTAGGTCGCTCCTTCATTTCGAAGATTGGCAAAACCATAGCGACGTAACCGAACTCATGTCGGAGTCGCGTCACCGATCCACTGAAACCTTGGAATCGCTTCACCGTTCACCGTGACCGTTTCGACGAACATTTGCTTGGGGCGAACCCAAAGCCCGAAGTCCCCATATTCCTGTCGATAGACCACGAGTTCCTCTTCGGTTTCACTGTGTCGAGCGACACCGACGACGGTGTACTCATTTCCCTTGTAGTGTCGATATCGACCTGCTGCGACTGTTTCCAACGTTGTCTCCTGTCCTAATATATGCTGCTGTGACGAAATCGTTTTCTCCGCGATAGTTCTTTTCATTATTTCACAGCATCTTTTTCCTGCTTCCGTGAAAAACGGTTGATCAGATTTTCGCGACCAATGAATAGTGGTTCCTTCGGCGGCTGTTTCTGTTGGAGCTGTTTGAATTGCTTCAATATCGCCTCCTGTCGCTCCTGATCGTACGGATGTGACCTGAAGAAAGTGGCCCACGGCAGATCCTCTGCAACTGAAGATTTACCTTTCTTCTTCTGAAAGAGCTTTGCTAACTCGCGTGGGTCGTATCCTGCGGCGTATGACCAGGCGACACCGTCTCGGTCGGCATCCCGTTCGTCTTCCGGACGAAATGGGCGAGTCCACATCTTGGTCATGCTCGACTGCGAATTTATGATAGCATCCCATCGACCCGGGGAGGAAAACGATTTCTCCATCAATTTCATTCGTTTCAGCGGCAACAATTGATGCCCACGATCAAGGTGTGACAATTCATGCCCGACAATTCCCGCCAGTGTCGCTTCGTTGCCAGCCGCATCGAGCAACCCATCGAAGAAAATCAGCGTCCCACCAGGAAAAGACCGTGCGTCAATCCGCGGTGATTGGGCCACAATCACCTGAATTGACTTGTACCGTTTTTTGTTGCGCATAAAAGGCTGTAACGTCTCCACGAGGCTCTGGAGGTAGTCGACATCTCGCCCCTCAGTGACCACCTTAATCTCTTCCGCTTTCAGCGAGTTCAGTGCCGACTGAACCATTTGCTGGCCCAACCTTGTCTCGTCATCGAGAGAGACCGTGATTTTTTCCAAGGCGGCTCGATCAGCCTCGGAGTCTTCACCAAACATTCTTTCGAACATTTTCGAAGGGTCAGTAAATGGCAAGGGGTCTGTTTGCGCAACCGCCAAATGCTCGATCCCGGATGTGACAAGAGACAGACTCACGAGAGATGGCATCAGCCAGAATCGTCGACTATTCATATCGTTATCCAGGAATGGATTCTGATCGTAATACAACGCCGCCCGTAAATCATACGCCGCAAAAAACCAAAACGTACGTAACAGTGATCGCGGCTTCCGATTTCTTTGCTGTGAAAACCGGTTGTTTTTACGTCGTGCTGGAAGTCATCAAAGGACCACAGCCATCCACTGGACGTTAAGCGCAGCGACACAACGCATTTCGTCGGTGGCAAGGCTGTCGCATGGTCATCGCACGACGGCGATCCTCGTTCCATGCCGGAAAACATAAACCGACAGTTCTTCGAATGATTCGTTTATTGCATTTGTTTCGATTGTTAAGTAAAATGTTTAAAAGAAAGGATTTAAAATGCCGCTGATGCCTACCGATCTTCAAGAGTCTCATTCTCCGTCGGCGGATGACAAGTACCTTGCCATAGAGTCGAGCCGCCAGTTAACTCGGATTCTTGCATCACATCAAGAATCACCGCTTCATGTTAGGATTGAGCGGGAGAATGAAGCTGGAGAATCCATCTCGATTCCTGCCTCCGCGTTTCGATTATTAAATGACATTCTGACCGAAATGGCGAAAGGAAATGCCGTGACGCTCATTCCGGTAAATGCCGAATTGACGACACAGGAGGCTGCCGACCTACTCAATGTCTCGCGACCGTTTTTGATCGAACAACTTGAAAACGGAATCCTTCCTTACAGAAAAGTCGGTACGCACCGTCGAATCCTGTTCAATGATCTGCTGGCGTACAAACAGACAATGAATCACAAAAGGCTTAACTCTCTCAGCGAACTGTCGGCAATTGATCAAGAACTTGGACTCGGTTACTAGCATGAGTCAAATCACCGTCATTTATGACGCGTGCGTTCTTTACCCGGCACCGCTGCGCAGCCTGCTCATGTATCTTGCGATGACCGATCTTTATCGCGCACGTTGGACAAACGAAATTCATGAAGAATGGATGAGAAACGTTGCAAAGAACATTCCGAACTTTACTCGTCAGCAAGCGGAAACAATTCGCGATCTGATGAATGCTCACGTCCTTGATTGTCTCGTTAGTGGGTATGAAGCATTGGTCCCGTCCCTCACACTGCCTGACGCCGGTGATCGACACGTTCTCGCGGCTGCCATCCACTGTGGAGCAGACACCATTGTGACCTTCAACTTAAAGGATTTTCCTGATGAAGCTCTCAGACCTTATGGCATTGAAGCCCAGCACCCTGATGACTTCCTTTCGGAACAGATTGACCTTGCCCCAAGTACCGTTTGCGGGGCAGCACATCAACAACGGCAAAGCTTGAAAAAGCCACCAATGACCGTCGAGCAGTACTTGACATCGCTTGAACGTCAGGGACTTACTCAGATGGTCTCGAAACTTCGGCTGTATGCTGACCTCATTTAGAAAACAACCTGGAAAATACCCGTTATACTTCGGGTATTTAGTGGCATTTACGATCAAGGTATTCAGAATAATAGGAAGAATACTTTGCAGAGCAATCGTGCTCCAGCCCTTGACACCAATTCAAAAAACGCTGCAAACCTTAGTCGGAACTGAGATTTTATCAGCATAATCGAAATGGTATTAGCCCTATGCGCCGTTAATAAGTATTTCGAACGAAATAGAATTCACCAAACCCGCGAACGAAGTGAACGCCTTTTCTAAACCACGTTACGCCAGCGGTGCGATGCACAATTGTTTTCCTGTATCAGAACGTTTCCCATACATCAGGCGGCGCGCATGGCGTTGGGTGGATTTGATAATCGCCGTAACTCAGTGAACTAAGTCCAGTTGGCAATGTGGCGTCGCGCCACGTCGCCATCCTTCGTTTGACGTATCCACTGGGAACAAGAGAACCGCTATGGCCCACGCTGACTGTCGCCCGCCTAAACAACTGGTCCTCTTGTATTTCCGCCTTACTTAAGTCAGCTTCATCGAAGTCTGCATTCGCAATGTCCGCTCCGGTCATATTGACTCGTCTAAGATCTGCGCCATGAAAGCTAGTGCCGAGTAGCTTAGATGCCATCATACTCGCATCCTGAAGGTCTGATTTGTCAAAGATCTCACATCTTAAGACTTCATCGTCCAGACAAACCCCCCTCAACCACGCACCAGAACAACGTCGGCCGAGCGGGCGCGTCGACCCAACATCGATTCTTGAGACCAATTGACTAAAGTACCCTTTACCTCCAGGCTTAAAGAAACAAAGCATTTCGTCTCTAATTTTCTGATAGACTCGATTGACGTCCGTTGGTTTGTCCGTGAGTTTCCAATGGACGAATGCGGTTATTTGCATTAATGCGTCACCAAGCTGTGCGTCTAATGACGCTAAGCGTTGTGGATCCATGTGTCTTTGCTCGTAGGGTAGCGCCCAGATTGAAAGTTCGTTAATGAAGGGCTCGGACCATTGGATCTGTCCCCGAACCTTTTGTGGTTGTCGTCGAAGATGTACGCCTTCCGCCCACCAGCCGTACACGTCGGCAAGCATGTCCCGAATACGAACCCATTCGGACGTATTTTTGTCAATTTCTTGTTCGAGAAGCCAGAAAAGATGTCCGCGTACCTCTTTTGTCATCCAGTTGGGAGCGAGCAATCGTGATAACTTGCGGCTAAGGGTATGGATCGAAGTATTTGGAGCGAAGTCTTGCCAATATGGAAGCGGTCCATTCTGCGAAGTCCCTGGGACTTCTGGTGTCGCGCTAACCAATGCCTGCACGACAGACTCAGCAAATAGGTACTCTCGGAAACTTTTGTGAAGGAACTCACAGCCTAGATCTGGGTGTCCGCCCTTGAAGAGGAAGTTGACCACGAGGCGGTGAAAAGGGTTGTCTCCTGTCGCTCTTTCGACCCAACGCTCCAGCGCGGAGTTGCCATCCACCAATTCTTCTGCGAATCGAGCGTTCAGTTCGTGGAATGTTATCTGCTCGCTGCCCAGCACTGTAATCATTGATGCCGCTCGCTGGAGTAAATACCTCAGCGTTTGGCCACCTTTGAAGATCGAACTGGAAAGCGTGTCGTCGACTTTTCCCGATGTTTCCGTGGTTTGATCAACGAGTTTCTTGTAAAGCGCTGTTGGGGAGGAAAGCATCGACAGGAGTGCCTCGGCTGATCCGTCAAAACTGGCCAGTGTACGAAGCCCCAACAATGCAAGAAGC
>JBAXBD010000418.1:0-5868 GCA_037142165.1 Schlesneria sp.
TCTGTGAACCGGGCCGACCTTCCCCTCCCAAGGCTTCGTTCCAGTGGCTGTCACTGAGGCTGTCATACCAAGCGACCAAAAGCACATTGTCTTCGCTTTGCTCTAAACGATCTATCGCTTTGATTATCGATTCGCGAAGGTCGGTCTTGCGCTGTTTCCAATGTGTCATCCTCTCTTCCACCATTCGAAGGCGCATCGAGGCATTTTCTTTGACCGCTTCACTCAAGGTCTTTTGATCGGAAAGCTGAGCGATTCGAACGAGATCGGGATAGACGACAAAATACGTCTGTCGAGATTGAACGTCGTCGCCTTCACCAATGAACATGACACGCCACAGCGGATTGCGTTTCAACACGTCCTGCAATTCAGAAACGACGACTGGCAGTAATTCAGGTAGTTTCGCAGATGGTTTGATTTCGATTTTTTGGGTTCGATCAAAGAACTTGTCCTCATACACAAAGAAGTCAGTCGCACCCTCCACTTCGCCGTAGACTGTTGCGTGTTTAGAGAGTGCCTCCACGATCGATGTTCGAACGGCATAAAACTCTTTGACAGAAAGATCCTTTAGCTTTTCACTTTCGGACCAGATCGGGCCGACCTGAGTATTGGATTTCTTCGCAGGGATGTTATACGCGCCCATGAAATCAAGCGCCGGACGTTCTGTCTGAATCACTGACATTTGCTGATTCTCCGAGGGGCTTTGATTCGGGGACAATCGTTTTTCTTCACCACAGCCGCAGATTAATACGGCGATCAGAACGAAAAAAGGAATCGTTGGTTTCATGTTGCTCCCGTCGAAAACGGTACTGCCAATTGTGCCGCATGGCGTACCCAGATCACGGATTCGGGGATCGCAAATCTGATTGAACTCAAATTCCATCGTTGAAACAAGAGCGAGAGATTTCAGCGTCAGACGCAGGTATGAAAAACCTCATCCGAGTCTTTTGAGCAGACTCACTGAGCAAGCCGAAGTGTCCCCGATGTGATGGGACAAATTCTATGAGACCCGAGCAAGTCGAATCGTGATCTGGGCGGTGCAAGAGTCGCATTTAAACAACTGTTTGATAAACCGAATCGAGCCCACGATTCACCGTGGTTTTCTAGAAAAACGAAAACCCACAAGTCGATTATTCTGTTCTATTCGAGAAGAGCAAAACTATCTGTCAATTTCACCCATCACGATGTCCAGCGAACCGACGATCGAGGGGATGTCGGCAATCAGGACGCCCTGGCAAAGTGGTCCGGTGACCGACAGGTTGCAGAAGCAGGAACTCTTGGCTCGGACCCGGAACGGTTCCGCATCTCCGTCGCCGACAAGATAAAAGCCCATTGAACCTTTGGGGCATTCGGTTTCCAGATAGGCTTCATCGGCGGGTAATTTCTGATTCATCTTGAACGGCAGACGGTACTCACCCTTTGAAGTGGGGTAACGATCCAGCGCCTGGCGGATGATCTCGATCGACTGAGCCACTTCCATCATGCGGACGAAGAAGCGGCACCAGTTGTCTCCTAATGTGACTTCCTGAGGGATTCCGCCGAAGGCAGGATCAGAGAATGGCGCGACGGGGATCTTGAAGTTGTAGCCTTCGTACATCCGCGTATAGATCGCTTCGCCGTCACGACGCAGGTCGTAATCGACGCCGCTGCCTCGCAGAACCGGGCCGGTGCAGCCGTAGCTCATCGCCATTTCAGGCGACAAGATTCCCAGGCCTGCGGTTCGCCGAACGAAGATCGCGTTGCGGGTCAAAAGGGTGTGGTATTCCTTGATCCGCGGTCCCATCCAGTCAAGGAACATGCGCAGAGCGTTGATCCAGCTTAACTGCATGTTCGGATTGCGCTCTGTCAACTGAGCCAGACCGGGTGGAATCGTGATCTGATCGGGCAGATCGTGAGTCGTTCCGCCGATCGTGATATAGCTGTAAGTCAGGCGTGCGCCGCAGACTTCTTCCAGAAGATCGAGAATGATCTCGCGTTCACGGAACGCATAGAGGAACGGACTGAATGTTCCGAGATCGAGGCCGTACGCACCCATGCCAACAAGATGGCTGGCGATTCGGTTCAACTCACCGATGATCACTCGCAGTGTCATCGCCTTTTCAGGAACTTCCATCCCGATCAGCTTCTCGACGGCGAGGCTGAACCCGAGATTCATGTTCATCGCCGCGAGGTAATCCATGCGGTCGGTGTATGGAATCCACTGTGGCGGCGAAAGATTTTCACCGATCTTTTCAGCACAGCGATGCAGATATCCAATGTGCGGGGTGACTTCGTGAACGATTTCGCCGTCGGTCCGCAATAGCAACCGCAGCACTCCGTGAGTGCTCGGGTGTTGCGGGCCCATGTTGACCAACATTTCGTCGGTGCGAACGTCAAATTCAACGATACGTGGGTCTTCGAGTGTCAGGCTCATTTTATTTTCTTAAAGCAATATTCTGCGAACGACCTATTTGCCGCGAACGCCGTGGTATTCCAGCGGGAACTCGTAGTCTTTTCTCAGCGGATGACCTTCCCAGTCCTCAGGGCAAAGGATTCGCCGCAGATTGGGATGGTTCGTGAAATGGATGCCGACAAGATCGTAGGCTTCCCGTTCGTGCCAGTCCCCGATCCCCCAGACATGTGAAACCGACGGGATCTCGGGAAGTTCACCAGCAACGCCATCTTTCCAACGTGGAACCTTGACCTTGAGCTTGCACGAGTGTTTCAGTGAATAGCTGTAAAGGTGATAGACGACTTCAACATGCGGATCACACGGAGTCTTTTTCTTGGAATCGGTTTCGAGCCAATCGGCTGCGGTCAGGTCATTCAGAGCTTCGAACTTCAGGTCTGATTCTGTTCGCAGGAATTCAGAAACGTCCGCGATCGCGGTCGGAGCGACTTCGATCCAGGGATCTTTGACGCCTGTTTTCAATTCGCGAATGGAATCGCCGAAGCGTGAGACCAGTCGTTGATAAATCTCGTCAATCTTCATTGATGCAGTTCCGCCGTAAGCGTCAGACCGTGTTTCTGATTGTGATCAAATTCAGTAAGGCAAAAATCGAGTCTCTTGTTCGATGGTCATTCACTCGAAATCGTCTCTGTTCTGGCTGATTTCCCGCAGGTTCGAAGAACTTCAACTCGCGGTGACCGGTGCTGGTTTCTTCGGCGAGACTTGTGAGAGTGGCAGGCTCGTCGCACCGATTGTGCTCTTTCGTTCGGCCGTTGTACGAACCCAGTCCAAGTCACCACGTTTCCAGACATAAGCGAAACCGACGAGCAATACCGCGAAGAAGGCGGCAACGTCGACAAACGCCGTCCAGCCCAATTGCAAAGCGGTTGCTGCAGTGACTGCTGTCTGATCGGTAATCGAACCGGCTGGAAGCGAAAGCAATTGTTCACTCAATACTCGGCGAGCTCCGCTTGTTAATTCGGGATCAGTCAGTTGCATCGCCGTTCCGAAAACCGTTGCCCATGGAAAGAAGAACACGACTTCCACGTCGAAAATAATGAAGAGCAGCGCGACGACGTAAAACCGAAGGTCGAACTGAATGTAACTCGAACCAATGGTCGGCTCACCACATTCATACGTGGCATCTTTTTCTGCCGTCGGCAAACGGGGACGTACCAGCCTTCCGATCAGCAAAGGAGCGATCAGGAAGCCGATTGCAGCCACTGTGAATACAAGAAAATGTCCGACAACTTCGGTCATGGCTGATTTATTCCTTCGGATTGGCGTCGGTATCGCCGTCTTTCAACTTTTCTCGACCTTGAAACCCGGCTTCAACGGTATGCCAGAAACCGACTGAGGGTTCGCCGAGTTTCCAGCAGAGACAAACTTCTTTGCCATTTCGCTTGGCAGGAAAGTCGACCAAACCCAGCACCGGATCTTTAAATTCGACACCTAACTCTTGCAATTCGTCGACGTAGCCCTGCAGACGTTCGACATCCCGTTCAAGATCGTGCCGAACCTGCTCGACCTCTTCACTGTACGGATCGTCCGCTCGTGCCTCTTTAGACCGACCACGAGTGATTCGCGATAAACGCTCTTCACGATCACGGACTTCGGGAAATAACTCGACAATATCACTGACGATCGCCCGGACTAGCGGCAAAGTTTGATTTGCCGAGGCAACCGAAAAGTACTGACGCGGAGCCAGCTTGGCACTCATCGAAACTCCCTGATTGAGCTACTGCTCCGCAGTAGCAGGATTTCGTGTAAAAAGATCTGGCGGCCAAGTTGCTAAACTGTTTTTGCACAACAACTTGAAGTCAGATCCAAATTCGGTTTCACAACGGCCCACTTCAATATTTCAATACGGCAAGATGGAAACTGTCGTTCGCTGAAACGACCGTTTCTGGCATCATTCTTTGGTTTCAGTAAACTGGAACGGGCTTGTTTCACCCTTGACCCAGACTGGTTCGTACAGCACTTTCGATTCGGCAACGGCAGTCGGGTTCAGAGTCGCCTGACCCCAACTCACTTCTAACGGCAGCTTGGCATAATCGACGATACATCCATCGCGACTATAGCAACTGAGATCGTGGTTTGAACCCATGAAAATACAGTCGACAGGGCATGGTTCGACACACAAAGCACAAAACATGCACTTGGTGTAATCGATTGTAAAGCCATTAACGCGAAAGCCCTTACCGACCGGGCTCTTTTCTTTTTCGATATAAATACAATCCACCGGACAGGCAACAGCGCATTTTTCGCAGCCGATGCAGGTTGTCAGGTCGAACCGATGGAAACCACGGTAACGGGCTTTGACCGGAACCGGAACCTCGGGATATTCGTACACTTCCGTAAATGTCTTACGGCGGTAGGTCCAGATCATGGTCCGCATTGTGACGTACATGCCTTGCAGCAAGGTCGATACAGCAACATATACGTTGCGGCACCAGTCGCGGAAATTCAAAAACGCCTGCATAAGGGTCTCGCTGGATATCGCTGTCCAAGACGCTCGCCGTCGCGTAAGCCACGAAGCCAGAGCACAGCGCAAGGCTCCACCGCGATTTAGACTCATCGATTATAGGCCGCCACACCATCAACGCAAGCGACGCTAAACCACTCAGAAAAGGGATCTCTCACAAGTGAGAAGCCGATTTCGTGTTTCAGGCGAAAATGGGTGTCATGGTTTGACCGACTTCGGTTAAACTGTGCTCTTCGGAGACGTTCTTGAACCACGAAGACACGGCCTTGTCGAAGACTCCAGCGAGGCTTTGCCTCAGACCAAAGTCGCCGACTCGCTCCGAGGTTGTCATTTTTTACGCGTTGAGCATGGCGAGCCACAGCCGGTCGCATGGGCTTCAGCCCGTGCGACACAACATCTGATGCGGGCTAAAGCCCACACTACAAAAACTGACAACCTCTCCGCGTGATGAGCATGCGTTGGAAACGATTCAAACGTTGCCGACGCATCGGGACAGTTATTCCGTTTGAATTTCTGAGTTGAGAACACACGTATTGGAATTTGGAAGGTTCTCGAACAATGCTCATCACGCGGAGCGATGATGGCTACTATGGTCTGAGACAAAGCCTCACTAGACTCTTCGCGTATCGTTCGATTCGTAATCAACAACGGTTGAGAAGAGAAAACGTTCGAGGGCTGACGCACCCCGGCTCGCCTGGACTCGTTTTTTTCGTGGTTCAAATTCTTTTCGTGATTGGGTTGGCGGCGAAGCCCCTGCTGGCTTATTCAGGATTAGTTAACGGCGTTAAGAACTGCCGCAACTGGTGTTCTGGATACAGCGCAAAAGCGTATTCACGATCGCGGACAAGGGTGTTGGCCGACAATTGCGCACGGATTTTTGCGCGCGTTGACTCGTAGCCAGATCGAACGACATCCGTCTTTTTCTGCAGGGCCACACGAATCTCTGTCAGCCTGTGAT
>JBAXBD010000419.1:0-5831 GCA_037142165.1 Schlesneria sp.
TCGGGTTAAACGATTCAGGCGTTATCGTTTAACCGCGCCTCGCAGAGAAGCGGGGGCATAGCGGCGTAAGTGCCGTCAGCCGAGGCGTCATTTCTCTTTAAGGTGTTGCAAAAAGGTCAGGGTTGAGGCAACGCTCGAAGAGATCGGCTGAACGCCGATCCGCCTGCGCCGATGGCTTCGGGTTAAACGACGAATCTGTTCGGTTGGCACGCATCGTGCGTAAAACATTGAAATTGGGTTGAACAAGAACGATTTAAGTCAATGTGCTTGTTGAAACAGGCGAGTGATTTTTGGCAGGCCGATTTCTGAAGGATCCGTCATGGCTGTTTCGATTCGGCGAATTCTCTTTCCCACCGATTTCAGCGAGCCGTCTGCTGAGGCTCAGAAATATGCCCTGACACTCGCGGATCAGTTTGGGGCCGAGTTGCACTTGCTGCACGTCGTGGTTCCACCGGTCATCCCGTTCCCCGATTCATCGACCTCGTGGACGATGCCCGACGTGGGATTGACTGAACAGGTGAAAGGTGCAGAGAGACGTTTTTCGATGGAAATCCGCGAGTGGGGGGAGGAACGACGAGTCGTCAGTGCCGTGATTACTGGACTTGCTGTTGAAGAAATCGTCAAATATGCGGAAGAACATGTGATCGACCTGATCGTGGTCGGAACCCACGGACTAACGGGGCTTTCTCATCTGCTGATTGGCTCCGTCGCCGAAAAACTTGTTCGTGTTGCCATGTGTCCCGTTTTGACCGTCCGCCCCGGCGGACACCAGTTTCTGATTGAGGCATCGAAAGTCTCAGCTTCCTCCCTGGCGTAGAAACAGAATCTCGTACGATTATCAGGAGTTTGCCATTATGACTGCCGATTCATCGAAAACACTTGTGAACGTCTATTCCACACCGATCGAGTTCGATGCCGAATTGGTGAAGGCGATGCTGGCTGACGAAGGGATTCCGAGTTACATCGACGATGCCAACGGACCATTTCCGGGCCTCACGGGAATTCCCTGCCACATTCACGTTGCAATCGAGCACGAACTTCTCGCGCGACAATTGATCCAGGAACATGAAGATCGACATCGGGAACGTGTGGAACGTGAACTGGCCGAGGGAGATCAAGAAGTCCTCAATGAAGAACTCGATTCCGAGTCGGAATACGATTGATTGGACAATCACGATCCGGCAATTCACCTGAAGTGATTTTGAGGCGCCGTCGACCTGGCACACCGCTGAGCTGACTCGCGGGTAAATTGTCGTCAACGGAATCTGCGATCAATTGGGATAATTTGAATTTCGTGTCTCAATCGTCTGACATGGGGGCTTGTACGTCGACATTGTATCGACTCCATCTCCGGTCCACCGACCCGTGGAATCATAGAATCGATTCGAAGGTCCGCTCCAGGGGTTATTTCCCGATTCTTGTGTATAGGGCCCGCGGTAGCCGTTTCGTAAAACATTCTTGCAACGGCCGATGAGGCCACGGTTGCCATACCCTTGCTGTGCCCACGTCAGTTCCGATGCTCCCAAAAGAGAAACTGCCGCCAGTAAAAAGCCAATCCAGCAACTCATTCGACATCGAAGCATGTTCATTCTCTTTGTTGCAAGCCAGAAAAACCTTCGCGCAGGGAGGTTCGACCATTAACAAAATCGGCGTAGACGTGGCCTGAATTGATCAGAAACCGACTCTTTCGCGACTGGAATCGGCAATTTCTGCCGAGCGACTCACTTGTAAGGGCTGGATTCGCAAACAAGATTTCTTGGAAATTCCGGAAAAAAACAAAAATCTGCGTGATGTTCCCAAGAATTCCTCGCCATAAAGAATGACTCGACCCCCGTTTTTCTTTCGTTTTTGGAACGCGCCATGCCAGCAATCATTTCATTGATCCTTTTGATCGGGGTTCCCTATGGGGTGATGCTGCTCAGGAAAATCTTGAAAGAACAAGAGGAAAGCTTTCATTACCTTCGAACTCAAGTCCATGAACTGAGGCAGTTACTGTCGCAACAACCGAACGTGCCGGTCCAGGACAAGTTGGAACCTGCCCACCCGCGAGCATCCGCGATTCAACCGCCAAGCCCTCCGTTCGAACATGCGACCGCTCCTGCGGTGTCGTCAACTCTCGTTCCCGCAAAAGAACCGGTTAAAACGACCCAAGGGGATATGCCTGCTGAGGTCATTTTTGATGATGAACTTGTTTCACCAGCTCCGCCAATTCGTCGCGAAACGCCTTCACGGGTACCGACTTCGAGGCCATTGACGACGACGGAATTATTACGCAATCGACACTCAACGCCGGAGCAACGTGTCGCCTCAGCAGAGCCACGAAAGCCGGGCAAGTTTGAACTTGCCGCAAAGGAGACCCTGAAGAAGATCTGGAGCTGGATCATCGTTGGGGAAGAACATGCCCCGACCGGTGTTTCGATGGAATATGCCATTGCCAGCCAATGGCTGCTCCGGCTGGGGATTCTGATCCTGGTGATCGGAGTGGGATTTTTTCTGAAGTATTCGTTCGATCACAACTTGATCAAGCCCGTTGCGCGGGTCGCGATGGCTACCGGTGCAGGGTTGGGATTGTTGACAGTCGGGACTCGTTTACTTGGTGGACGATACCACGTCTTTGGACAAGGATTGATGGGTGGCGGGCTGGCGACGCTGTACTTCAGTATTTTCGCCGCTGCCAATTTTTATCATTTAGTGGAACCGATACCGGCATTTGTATTGATGGGCATGGTGACGGTCCTGGCGGGCGGAATTTCGGTACGGTTCAACACCATGCTTGTTGCCGTGCTTGGGATTCTCGGAGGCTATGGGACACCTTTGATGCTTTCGACGGGGTCGGTCGATTTCATCGGGTTGTTCGGTTACATGCAGATTCTCGGTGCGGGTGTCCTTGGCCTGTGTTACTGGAAGAACTGGCCGCTCGTTAACCTGCTCAGCTTTGCTTGCACCTACGGCTTGTACTTCGCGGCCATGCGAGCCTACACGGTTGCCGATTTCTGGCACGTGATTCCGTTTCTCTCGGCGTTCTTTATCCTTTTTTCGACGATGACATTTCTGTTCAAGCTCGTGAATCGAGAACATTCCAATCTGTTCGATCTCTCGGCCTTGCTGATCAATGCGTTCGTTTATTTTGGTGAAAGCTACCGGCTGGTTTCGGTCCCGTATGGAAAAGAATGGGCCGCCGTTGTCACGCTTGGTTTGGCACTCTTCTACACGCTGCATGTCTACTATTTCCTGGTTCGAAAACTCATTGACCGCGAGCTGCTGGTCAGCTTCCTGGGCCTCGCTTCATTCTTCGTGATTGTCACCGTGCCACTGGTTCTTTCGAAACAATGGATCACGGTTAGTTGGGCATTGCAGGCATTGGTCCTGCTGTGGATCGCAAGGCAGCTTGGAAGCCATGTCCTCAAGTACGTCAGCTTCATTTTGTACGGGATCGTGATGCTCAGGTTTGGGTTTATTGATCTGCCCGGGCAGTTCGGTCAGGCGCTGGCGACGAGCCTTCCCTGGTCCGAGTACTGGCCGCAATTCGTGGAACGGATCGTGATGTTCGGGGTCCCAGTGGTCTCACTCGGGGGAGCACAGCGGTTGCTGCTCGGATGGCAACGCAGCGAGGCATAAGCCGTTGTTACCGAGAATGACGTTCCGGAACTGATTCCAACCAACTGGGCGCCACGTGCGATCATCGGCATGGCGCTTGGCATGCTGTTCTTGTATCTGCATCTGGAAGTCAATCGCACGGTTGGCTTCACTTATGCACCACTCAAACTTCCCTTGTTGACCGTACTTTGGCTCATCCTGTGCGGAATTGTTTTGTGGCAAGCTGTCGCAATCAATAGCCGGACATTAATGACCGTCGTCGTTTTTGGACTGCTGGCCGTGCTGGTCAAACTGTGTGCCGTAGATGTGCCAAGCTGGAGCCTGGCAGATCACCTGATCTATCACCATGCTTACGCAAACCATGTTTATTCGTTTCATGATGCTGCCATGCGATTGCTGGACTTCGGCTCAATCATTGCGTTTCTTGGGATTGCCTATGCTTGTATTACGGATCGGAAACGTGACTTTGATGCCGCGGTGATTTTCGGCGTGCTGGGAATGGGAACGCTGTTTGTGTTCCTTTCACTCGAACTCAACACGTTCCTCTCGGTTTATGTTCCTGGTCTAAGGTCAGGTGGTGTCTCGATCTTGTGGTCTGTCTTCGCTTTCTCGTGGTTATTGCAGGGAATCTGGCGGAATGTTCGTCCGCTTCGGTATGCGGGGCTGTCGTTGTTTGCCGTCGTCATCTGGAAAGTCTTCTTCAGCGACCTCGCACAACTCGACTCGTTCTACCGGATTATCGCATTCATCGTCCTGGGAGTGATGGTGCTGGCAGGATCATTCATTTACTTGAAATACCGAGAAACATTCGCCGTTCAGAGTACGGAAGAGAAAGCGGAGACCTTGTTATGAGTCGTTCAATCGGCCTAGCCATGGCGTTGTGTTACATAACATGGGTGACAACACCGATATTTGCGGAAGAGGGCCCTCAGTTTCGCTGGATGCGCGAGGTCGAACTGCCAGAGATCGCTGCAACGACGCTTGTCAGTGTTCCGTTAGATTCTCACTTTTTCATGTCGACTCGTGACGGTTGGCCTGACGTCAGGCTGAATAACAACCATGATCAGCCTGTCGCATTTTTCATTCAGGCGGCGTTCGATATGAAGGCGAGAACTGTTCGGCAAATATGGCCTTTACAGAATCTCGCTGCGAAAGTCGACACGGCGGTTGGATTGCTAGTTGAACTCGTATTGCGGGACGACGACCCGTTACCAAGTGGAATCCGCATCATCACTCCGCTACGTGATTTCGAACATCAGGTTCGCGTTGAGTCTTCGAGCGACGGAACGTCGTGGACGTCGGCCGGTCCAGCGACGTTGATTTTCGACTATTCTCGTTATGTGGACGCACGTAATGAGTTCGTCCCACTCAAAGCCGGCAACGATCGACGTTTTCGACTGATCATTGAAGATGTCACTGCAGAACAAGAATCACTCCTGCTGGAACTGCACCGTCGGCTGCGCGGCACCAACGAAATTGACCGTACGGAAAACACGACAATCATCAGGCGGCCGTTTCGGATCGATCGAGTCGAGTTCTACCGTGATGATGAAACGGCGGAGAACAGTCACGAGCAGAGGACAAAGTATCCCACTTCAAACTTCGTTGTGACGGAACGGGAAAAGGAACATCAGACGCTTTTGACGTTCGACACAAAGCGGGAGCCAGTCTCCGAGATCAAGGTCATCACAGAATCAGAAAACTTCAGCCGTTCTGCCACGGTCGAGGCCGAAGTCGAAGAGATGAATGGGAAACTGACGTGGAAAGCGATCTCAAGTGGGACTTTGACGCGACTTTCCATCGGGTCGATTCAGAAGCAGGAATTGACGTTGTCAATTCGTGAATCACATGCATCTCGATACCGGGTGGTGATCGATAATCGAGACAGCCCCGCACTTGCGATCACGGGTGTTGAATTGTCAGGACCACTTTACGAACTGATGTTTCTGGCGTCCTCAGACCAGAAGTTGACATTGCAATATGGCTCGCCAGAAGCGAAGGCAGGCCACTACGACACCGCCGCGCTGCAGGCCGCCCTGTCGCAAGGTTCGGGACGAAGCATGGCGAAACTGGCCTCGCCAACCGAAAACCAGAATGTGCCAGTTGATCAAGGCCGACGCTGGAAACCGTGGAACGATACTCGTGTCCTTGCTGGCGGAATTTTTGCATTGACGTTGCTGCTCGGCTGGGGGCTTTACACGGCTGGTAAACAGATCGAGTTGCCGGCGGAAAAG
>JBAXBD010000420.1:0-5825 GCA_037142165.1 Schlesneria sp.
GCGCGAACGGCCATCCTATTCTAGACCCGTCGTGCGACGCGCATGAACCGGCTGTTCCGGTCAACGCGCGAACGGCCATCCTATTCTAGACCCGTCGTGCGACGCGCATGAACCGGCTGTGCCGGCTGTGCCGGCTGTGCCGGTTAACTGGGGGTGGTGTTTTTGAGGATTTCGGTGACGACTCGGCCGCTTACGT
The DNA here is from genome assembly GCA_037142165.1 of Schlesneria sp. Taxonomy (GTDB): domain Bacteria; phylum Planctomycetota; class Planctomycetia; order Planctomycetales; family Planctomycetaceae; genus Schlesneria. The sequence goes on from JBAXBD010000420.1 coordinate 197, forward strand.
CTGTTAGCCGAAAATCTCGGCCGTTGTAGCGGTAGGTCAATTCTTCGTGCCTGAGTCCCATCTGGTTAAGAATCGTTGCGTGCAGGTCATTGACGCTGACGCGGTCGATTAACGCTTTGTGACCGATCTCATCGGTTTCACCGAACAGAGTGCCCCCTTTTACGCCGCCACCGGCAAACCAGGTCGTAAAGGCATGCGGGTTATGATCGCGGCCTGTCCCACCCTTTTGCACCAGCGGCAGTCGACCGAATTCACCACCCCAGATCACTAGAGTTTCATCGAGCATTCCTCGCTCGGCGAGGTCGGTCAGTAATGCCGCGATCGGCTGATCAGTTTCGGCAGCGAAGCCCGTATGGTTACCCGCGATGTTCGCGTGCCCGTCCCAGCTTCGTTCGTTTTCCATGCCGCCTGAATAGATCTGCACGAATCGGACGCCGCGTTCGACAAGCCGCCGCGCCGTCAGACACTGCTTGGAAAAATGAGCACACTTCGGATTGTCCAGACCATATCGCTTTTGAGTCGACTCCGATTCGCTCGCCAGATCCAATGCTTCGGGGGCCGCCATCTGCATTCGATACGCCAGCTCGAACGATTCAATCCGAGCGGCAAGCTCGGTTTCAGCAGAGTGTCGGTCAAGATGCTGTCGATTCAGGTTTCCTAAAAGATCCAACTGAGACCGTTGTTGAGCATCGGTCATCTCGCTTGCCCGTTTCAGGTTCTCGATCGGATCACCCTGTGGCTTTAGCGCGGTCCCCTGGAAGACGCTGGGCAAGAAACCTGCACCCCAGTTCTGAGCATGTCCCTTTGGGATGCCTCGTCCCAAAGTGTCATACATCACGACGAACGCAGGGAGATTTTGGCTCTCGCTTCCAAGGCCATATGTCACCCACGACCCGACACAGGGAAACCCTTGTCGAGCCATTCCGGTATTGATCTTGAATAACGCGGGAGAATGATTGTTCGAATCAGTCCAGCACGAATAGACAAACGCCATTTTATCGACGTGGCGAGACATCTGCGGAAAGATTTCGCTGACCCAGGCTCCGCACTCGCCGTGCTGAGCGAACTTGAACGGAGACTTCATCAGCGGGCCACCCTGTCCGGCAAAGAAGCCCGTCGTCTGATCGAACCCGGCTAATTCCTTCCCATCCCGCTTTTCAAGTTCCGGCTTATAATCCCAGGTATCGACTTGCGACGGCCCGCCATTCATGAACAACCAGATGACCGACTTGGCCTGTCCCTTGAAATGCCCCGGCCTGGGAGCAAGCGGATTCAGCCCGTTACCCGTCGCCGCGTTCGCCAGCCGGCCTTCCTGAGCCAATAAACCTGCGAGTGCCAGCGAACCAAACCCGCTTCCCGCCTGCTGTAAAAACGAACGACGAGACGAAAACGCTGGTGCAGGGGGGGCAAAGAAGGGAGTTGTCATGATGTTTGTTCTTACGAGATCGATGATTGAGTGACATCGCCTTGTCGGCATAAATGATCATACCCGCATCGGTACCGGTTGAGGATTGCTGGCCACAAATTTGAACGGGTTACCACAAAAGCCAACCTCCGTGGAGGAGGTCGTTAACCGGCAATTGCCACGCGCATTTGCATTTCATCGTCGCGGTAGAATGGTTAACAGAATTGGAACAAAGCCCCGTTGGCGACTGGATTTCGAAATACAACTGAATTGCCGTTGAGACCGCCAGGCAACCCAGGTTATTTCTTCGCCTTCTCGGCCTCTTTCCGTTTCTGATAATCCGCCAGGACCCCGTCCGGGTCGTCGTTGAATGCGTCTCTGCAACCGGTGCAACAGACGTAATATGTCTTGCCTTTATGGGTCACCGTGATCGTGCCCAGGCCGCCGGTTACCACGCATTCCGGACCCGCTGATCCCGCCACGGCCAGTCGCGTACCGTCACGCTGGTAACCGATTTCTGCAACCCGAGTGAAAAACGATTGCTGTTCGGGACGTTTCTCCAGCAACAGAGTCACCCGGTTGTCGTTGAGAACCGATAGTGTGGCTCGATGGATTTCTTTCGCTTCATTGACGTCCGATTCCAATATCAACCGTTTCTCGTCCAGCTTGCCTCGATAGGTCCGCGAGCCGTCGTCCAGTAATTTGACGACCAGAACATACAACTTTTTCGATTCGTCATAGCTCAAGAGAGCCGACTTCCACTGCTTGCCCCCATCAATATTCCACCGGATTCCCTGACTCTTCGGTTTCAATTCCCAGAGGGATTCTGCTCGTTCCTGCCAGGCTCCCGTCTGTGATCCTCGCTTGGGCTGACCGACTCCGCGCCAGCCTCCGATCAGGACGTTGAATTCCTGTAGAGCTTGAATCGACGCTAGCTTTGCTGTTTCAGCGGTCGGGTCGTCGGCCAGGCTGCTGAAAACCATACCCAGCGAAATGCCAGCCACCCAAAGGGTTGTTTGTATGCGGGATGGGAAACGCATTGTTTGCTCCAGGACGGATTCTTTCGCTGGGATTTGGTCACGCTCATGATTGTGACAAAAAGAAATTCGCGGAGCGAGCCGATAAGCCGGGTTTTGTCGTGGACGATCATTTCTCTGGGCCGTCGATTGCTCGACGGCTCTAGCAACCTACCCGGACGGTGGACGAGGCGGACAGCCTCGCGCCGTCGAGTTGTTACCAACTCGACGATCTACGCCCTGCTTGGTCTTGCTTCCGGTGGGGTTTACCGAGCCGAACCGGTCACCCGATCCGCTGGTGCGCTCTTACCGCACCGTTTCACCCTTACCTCGTCGTCGCCATCCAAAAGCAAGCTTTCGGGCAACGTCGACGTTGGCGGTATACTTTCTGTGGCACTGTCCCGGTCCTTGCGGACGGTGGGCGTTACCCACCACCGTGTCCTGTGAAGCCCGGACTTTCCTCCACGAGCCGAAGCGAACTTCGTCTCACAGCGATCGTCTAGCTCACTCCGCGAGTACGCACTCTACGGCGTTAATGCGGCTGACGATAGGGTTCGAAAGGATTTCAGCCCGATGGGCTGCGGAATACCAACCCGTGACAAGCTCGTCGCCGGGTGCCGCTCGGGGTGTCATCTCAAGCAAAACTCCGTTCAGTTGGACGAACTCCGATTTCGCAACTGACTCTGCAATTGTTCCACGAGTTCGGCCAATTGTTCGTCTCCGAAGGCAGCAATTTCACTGATCGCAGGCTGCGAATCGCCGAGAAGTTCGCGAAGCAGACCGATACGACCCAGTAGCACTCCCCTTTTTTCCCCTTTCCCTTCGCCTTCACGAAGCGCTTTCGTTCTCGCTGCTTCGAGTTCCGCGCGAGCAGCTTCAGTTTCTCTCTGGGCCGCTTCGGTATCTCTTTGGGCGGCTTCGAGTTTTCTCTGAGCGGTTTCGAGTTCTCGTGTTGCCGCATCGAGTTCTGCACGTGCCGATTCGAACTCCCTCTTCGTTCTCTGCTCCGATTCGATCCTCGTGGCTTCGTCGCGTTGGAATTTTAGCCGCATGTCATACAGACGACGTTCTTCAGGGGATTTGGAAATCATTTCTAATACTCCTGCAGCCTCAGCAATTTCAGGATCAGGGAAAAGGCGAGTCACGTCGTCCCGCGACAATCGGTCGGCATTCCTCAAAAAATAGGCCCAACGCTCAATCGGCGTTGCATGAAACACATTCTCTTGTGTCAACGACAGTTTTGGCAATTCCAAAAGATGAATTTGAAGGTCGTTTGTTAAAATCAGACCAGACGAATCCCGTAACCGAAAGTCGAAGTGAAGGCGAGGATCGTTTGGAAACATCGACTTCGTCAACACGCAAATGCTGATCGCCTGATGTAGTGACGAATAACCGACTCCCTCCGTCAATTGGCTTGAATAGACTGCGGACAAATAATAGGTAAGACGTTGAGGCAACTCCGGCAAAACTGACGTCTGCATTTCGATATTGAATTTTCGGCCATGCTCGTCCTCAGCCAGGATGTCCAATACTGACAACTTATCGTCGTCAAAGTCCTTACCGAGAATCGGTTTCAAGATCGTGACGTGCGTGATCCGCGTGGATTCTCCGAGGATTGCGTTGAGAAAATGAATCGTGATCTTTGTGTGCTCGGGACTCCCCAGCATCAGCTTGAACGCGAAATCGACAGTCGCGATGATGCCAATGACGTGACTTGCCATGGTTCGCCTCCGCATCCTTTCCGCATTCAAAAAGTCGTCAAAAAAAAGAGAGCCTCGGCGCGTTCGAAGTGTCACAGTCATGAGAGAGACGACTCAAACAATACTCAACGCAATGCCCAAAGAAGAATAAAAGCCGCAATCCATTACAGATTGCGGCTTTCACTCAATTGCCCCCACTAGGGCTCGAACCTAGAACCTAATGATTAAGAGTCATTTGCTCTACCAATTGAGCTATAGGGGCTGACGGGCGGGGAATTCTACTGTCAGGGGCAAGTCGGATCAAGCTTGGAAGAAACGATCGTGCGGGAACATCGAAAAATGTACACGAATTGGAACCGGGGCGTCGACGGCCTCCCAGCCATCGTCTAATCTGCGTCTGGTCTGATTCTGCCTTCTTCCTTCATCCTTCCGCCTTGATTTCCCTCATATGCCGCTGATTGAAACTTCCTCGTCGCCCGTTGTTTTGCGGCTCAATCGCGATCTCGTACGGATGATCAAGCGGGGACATCCCTGGGTTTACGGGGATGCCTTGCGGGAACTTCCCAACGCTCCGGCGGGGACCCCGGCCGTTTTACTCGATAATCGAAAGGGTCAACCGGTTGCGCGTGGATTCTATGATCCAGATTGCCCGGTCGCCCTGCGGGTTTGTGAGACTGATCCTGAGGTCAAGCTGGACGATCGCTGGGCCGAACGTCGATTGCGGGCCGCCGTTACGTTGCGGCGATTGATTTCCGCCAGTGGTCACACCACAGGATTTCGATTGTTTAACGGTGAAGGGGATGGGTTACCTGGCCTTGTTGCCGACGTTTACGCAGACACAGCCGTGGTCAAGCTGGATGGCGAGGGGCCGATTGGTTTCTGGCAGGTGGATGAGATTGCTCAGTGGATCGCGCGCGAACTGAAATTGAATTGCGTTTACGAACGTCAAAAAGAACGAGGAGTGACCGGCCGGACATTGTTCGGTTCGGAACCTGTTCAGCCGGTGACGTTTACCGAACATGGTTTACCCTTCACAGCGGATATCGTGCGTGGTCAGAAAACCGGCTTTTTTCTTGATCAGCGAGATAACCGTCAATTGATTCGTGCATGGGCACGCGACGCGAGCGTGCTCAACGTCTTTTCTTATACGGGCGGGTTTTCTGTCGCGGCCGGGGCTGGCGGGGCATCGCAAGTAACCTCGGTGGATATCGCTCCGGCAGCCATCGAAGCGGCTAATCACCATTGGCGGCTGAACGGCTTGACGGAATCGCAGCATACCGGTGTCGCGGCGGACGCGTTTGATTATCTGGCTCAATCGGCCAGCGAACGGCGTCGTTGGGAGATTGTGATTCTTGATCCTCCTTCGTTCGCTCCTAATCGTGAATCAGTGCCGAAGGCGATGGCTGCCTATCAAAACGTGATTGAGGCCGGGTCGCGGGTTACGGCACCGCATGGGATGCTGGCGGTTGCGTCCTGTTCCAGCCATATTGATTTACCAATGTTCCAGG
>JBAXBD010000421.1:0-5815 GCA_037142165.1 Schlesneria sp.
CCGGCAGATCCTCCGGGACGACCAGACCACTCCCTTTCAGAATCACAAGTCGTTCAACCAGATTTTCCAATTCCCTGACATTTCCAGGCCATACATAATTGCAGAGGATATCAAGCGCATCGCGGGAAAAACCCTTCACTGAGTGACGTTTGTCTTCATTGAAACGGGTCAGAAACGTATGAATAAGAATCGGAATATCTTCTTTCCGCTCACGAAGCGGCGGGATGTTAATCGGAATAACCGACAACCGATAATACAGGTCTTCACGGAAATCGTTAGTTGCGACCAATTCTTCAAGTTTTTTATTTGTTGCAGCAACTATGCGGACATCAACTTTTTGTGATTTTGACGCCCCAACCGGCTCAAATTCTCTGTTTTGGAGAACCCTCAACAGCTTTACCTGTAAATTGGCTTTCATATCGCCAATTTCATCCAGGAACAGGGTACCCTTGTCAGCTATTTCAAAACGACCGGCACGGTTCGCGTAAGCACCGGTAAATGAACCCTTGACATGCCCAAACAGTTCACTTTCGAGCAGGCTTTCGCTTAAGGCAGCGGAGTTCATTGTCACAAAGGGACCATCCGCTCGGTTGCTGTGCTGGTGGATCGCACGTGCGACCAGCTCTTTACCAACGCCGCTTTCGCCACGAATAAGTACGGTCGCTCCGGTCGGGGCAATCCGCAAAATTCGCTCTCGGAGACGACGAATCGAATCGCTATCGCCGACGAGTTCTGTTTCGATAAGGAGTTGTTCCCTCAATGTCTTGTTTTCAATTTCAACACGCGACACAACCGCTGCCAATCGGCTACGTTCTTTCAAGTTTTCCAGCGTCACGGCCAGTTGATCAGCAACTGCCAGGGTGAATTCAGCATCCTCCGCCTTAAGACGATTATCATTTGTCGAGTAAAGCTGGATCATTCCGAGAAGCCGTTCGGTCGTTCGAATCGGAGCACAAATGATACTCTCGACCCGCATTTCTTTCAGACTTTCACTTGCACTGAACTCGCCATCCGTTTTGATATCATGAGCGACAACGGCAGCTCGTGATTCCAGCACAGTGTTCGTTACGTAATCCGAAACTCGTTCGAACTGTCGCGACGAATCGAGAGATTTAAACGCGACAAGCTCAAGGTTGCGATGATTTGCGTGACTTACGTTTGACTCATTAAACAACAGCACTGCGCCAATGTCGGCAGACGTTACATTAAATAAACCATCGAGAACGATTTCAGACAACCGTCGAACGTCAGATTCTTCGCCCATTTTCAAGCCGAGTTGCACTAAACGCTGAGCCTCGTGCCCTGCACGTCCACGTGCAATCTGCTGATTCGGTTCGATTTCAACAAAGGGATTCACGTAACAGTGATGAACGATCTCGGGATGAGTATCCGCCGAGGATCTGCTTTCCGCAGATGATCGACCTTCTGACGTAACAGGTTGAGGCGTTCTTACCGTTTCAGTGCCGGCTTTCGCGATGGTATCGTCGCTGGGATCGTAATCTGTCGAGTGCCTGTGCTTTGGAACGGAAGTCGATTTTGCTTTTGGATTTAAACTAAAAACAATCGTCGTGTTTCCAATTTGGAACTCTCGCCCCTCGGTCAGTTGAACATCACCGGAAATTGGTTCGCCGTTGACTCGCGTTCCATTCCGGCTGCCTAAATCTCGAAGCTTCCAAATGCCGCTGTCAAAGAAAACTTCACAGTGACTACGGCTGCAGATTTCATCGGGAATGACCAGACGATTAGTTGTTGCACGACCAATCGTCGTGATCTGCCCTGAATGCAAAGGAATTGATGTTCCCTCGGCAGGTCCACTGCTAATCATCAGTTGCGCAGTCGTCTTAATGATCGCTGTGTCGGATTCGCGAGAAATCTTGTTCATGGCTTAGTCCTTCGCGAGGATGAAAAAGTGGCGATTTTAACCGAGAATCTCGGAAGTGCTTAATTATTGGAAGTACAGAATGATACGTTTTGAAAACATGCATTTTCAAGTCAGAAAGAACGAAATGGAGAAAATTTGATTAAAAACTTCTAATAGATTTAAGAATTCTGAATGACTTTAATGCTGGAAAAGCTTGCTTGTTTTCGCAAATAATCGCCTTTTTCCGTGTGTATCAGCGATCAAGCGCCGAATCGGACGGCAGCAGAAATCATCGATTCTATTCCCATTTCTTGGCTAAGCAAAATAACTCACCTACGGATAAAAATTTGCCAACCGCCAGTAACAACAAGTGCTTTGTTGCGTGGATGGAGAGCGTTGACGCGTATCACAAAAGTGCGTTTCCTCGTGACGAGGTTCCGGGTGGCGACTCAGTTGTTAACACAACTTGCCCGCGACGATGAAGAAATCTTATTACTTTGACGGGCCATGTGGCATCAAAATTTGAACTGATTGTTGAAATGACAATCTCCAATTGCCACGTTTAAGACCTTCTTCTAGTATCAGCACATGTCGTCACCGATTTTTTTCGGGAAACAGGGAAGTTTCAGACGAGCATACATGCCACAAGGAGGTGGTTCATGAAGTCAAATGGTGTTGCCACAATTTTATTGATGATTCCCGTGCTAACGGTCCCGGCACTCGCAATCTTCGGTATTCCGCAATTTGCACCTGTCGTTGCGTCTCCGATTGACGACAGTCGAAATTCTGATCGTGAATCGCGCAATGGAAACTTCTCCCGGCGTTCGCAAGATGATTTGTTTGATGAGATCGAAGGCATCAATTCCGAACCGGATATCAAGCCTGGCTCCACCACTTCACTTCGCAATCGGGGCGTATCGAAACCTGCCCAACGTGAAAAAAGTCTACGGCGGGTGGAATCGGATTCAGTTCACTCTTTGACTAGTGATCGCGAAAGAGGGTCGATATGGCCAAACAGTCCGCGTCAGCCTGCATTTAAGTCATCCGACGAGTTGGTTGTGCGCGATCGTTCATTTAACGACGCCGATGCTGCGGATATTCCGCAACAAAAAGCATTGCCAAGACACCAGCGGCGATTATCGGCCGTTGAGAAAACGAATGACGAAATTCGTCAGGCAAGTGTCGATGACCCTGATCAGATTGTGACTCAGTCTGGATTCACCGACGACGCTCAGATACGACCACAACCTCGGATTTCCAGCGAAGAAAATCGAAAGCGGTCGAGCGAAAGCCGTGAATTGAAAAGCCGTGCTTCGGGTACAGAACCTCTGACATGGGCCGCTGCGGTTGAACGTCTCAACGAATTTGACATTCGAAGTTTTCGGCTTGAGCCTGGTGATCGATCAGGTCAGTTCGTGTTTATTTGCTCGTATACTTCACCCGATTCTCCCACTGTTTCGTATCGATTCGAAGCCGGAGCGGACCAGCCGTTGGAGGCAGTGGAAAAAGTCATTGAGCAAATTGTCGAATGGCGGCAAAATCGATGATATCCTCAACATGGCCGGGGTGCGCATTCGCAGCGGTTAAGTCGGAATGGCAAACAGCTGCTTATCAAGGACACCGGTGGTCATTTTTCGCGCGAAATCCGCAGAATTCGCCGACAATCATCGTTTTAAACGGGGCCCATGCCGACTGCGTGCGAACAGCGAAGATGGCCCGCATCGAAGCAGTGCTACTTGTTTCGGACGTGGCGCTGTCGGCGAAACGGCTTGCACAACTTGCGACACTGGCAGATGTCAGCGAAGCAAAACAACTCATCGAAAAGTTGAACCTCGCTTACGACCTCGATCGTTCTGCGTTTCGAATCGAACCCGTTGCGAGTGGCTTCCGCCTCTTAACAAGGCCGGTGTATTCATTCTGGCTGGGAAAACTGCATCAGCGTCAGGCGGAATTGCGGCTGACACCCCCTGCACTCGAGACGCTGGCGATTGTCGCATATCGTCAACCGATTACGCGAGCTGACATTGAGAAGGTTCGGCGAGTTAATTGCACTGACATGTTGAAACATCTCATGGATCGAAGTCTCGTTCGGATCGGTGGCGAGGACGATTCGCTCGGTCGGCCTTTTCTTTACGAAACGACCCGGCAATTCCTTGAACTGTTCGGCTTGCGAAGCCTCGATGCACTTCCGATGGCCGAGTCGCTTCGCAAACCCCGCGCTGTCCCCATGCTCTCGACCGAGTCAGATGGCAGCGATTCCGATGCCAGCGATTCCGATGCCAGCGATTCCGCAGCGTAGTGATATTGCCGAGTGATCCCAAATTACGCGAGGGAATTGAATTTCTGGACAATGCTTGCGAGACTTGTCAAGTTCCGTCTCGCCGTCCGCCATCGGACCGAATGAACGTGTCCTTACTTGCGCAAGAGTCATTGCGCGGAGCAAAAGCGAATGAAATATCTTGTCACAGGCGCAGCAGGATTCATCGGAATGCATGTCAGCCTGTCGCTGCTTGAGCGCGGCGATTGCGTTGTCGGTTTCGATAATTTGAATCCGTACTATTCGGTGGCGCTCAAGCAAAGCCGTCTGAATCGACTTATCGAGAAATCAAACTTTCATTTCGAAGAAGGGGATCTCGCCGATCGAGAACGACTTCCGCAGCTGTTTGCGAAAGAGAAATTTGATTTCGTCATCAATTTAGCCGCACAAGCCGGCGTCCGGTACTCGCTGACCAATCCACACGCTTATGTCGACAGCAACCTTGTCGGATTTGTCAACATACTGGAAGCATGTCGGCATCACGAGGTGAAACATCTCACGTATGCATCATCCAGTTCCGTTTATGGCGCTAATACGGAAATGCCATTTTCAATCCATGACAACGTGGATCATCCACTTAGTTTGTACGCTGCGACGAAGAAGGCCAACGAATTGATGGCGCATACATACAGCCATCTCTATCGGCTTCCGACTACGGGCCTGCGATTTTTTACGGTTTACGGCCCGTGGGGTCGACCGGACATGGCGCTGTGGTTGTTTGCAAAAGCAATTCTTGCGGGTGAGCCGATCGACATCTTTAACAATGGCCAAATGCGACGGGACTTCACGTATATCGACGACATCGTACAGGGCATTATCCGAGTTTCCGATCGGATTCCATCGGGGAATCCCGACTGGTCTGGCAATCAGCCCGACCCTGCGTCAAGTCGCGCCCCCTACCGGATCTACAACATTGGGAACAATCATCCAGTCGAATTGATGCATTTGATCGAAACGTTAGAAGGCAATTTGGGCATGACGGCAGTGAAAAACTTTTTACCGATGCAACCGGGCGATGTCCCAGCGACTTTCGCCGACGTCGATGATTTGACTCGGGACGTTGGATTCAAACCAAGTACTCCGATTGAGCTTGGTGTCGAGTGTTTCGTACGCTGGTATCGCGAATACCACAAATGCTAATCGCAGCCGGAAGATTCTTACTTGTCAGGGATTTGTGCTCGCTGCTTCCAGTAACGGGCCGTTTCGGGGGCTCCCAGACCTAAGTGCAGGGATGACAATTCTTCGTATTCGCGTTGACTTGCATGTGACAGGTTTTTCATTAATTCGTTGATGCGGATTCGATTACGACGGATTCTTTCACCGAGTTGTCGGTGTTTTTCCGACAAGTCCTTTTTTCCTGAACTGCGATACGCTTCGGAAAGTTTGAATTGAGAGCGTTCGTTATAAGGCTCAAGCTGATTCGATTTTTCAAGGTCAACAATCGCTTCGTCAGATCGTCCAAGATCAAGAAGAATACTCCCCCGCGTCAGATACGCTGCTGGCATCTGTTGGACACGGGGAAATATTTCCGTCACGAGTTCGAGTGCCTGGTCGAGCTTTCCTTCGGCCCGGTACAGTTCGATGATTTTCGCTTGTAGTCGAGTGCTGTTTCCAAAACGACTTCGTATCGTTTCCAC
>JBAXBD010000422.1:0-5795 GCA_037142165.1 Schlesneria sp.
AACGCAATCCAACCCCGCTACGGATCCTTCGGCCGCGTACCGGCGAATAAGTCGAGTCAGCAAAGTCTCGCGGCCCAAACGCGATTTCCAAAGTGACGGGCGGATGAAACGTCGCATCACTGCGTCACGACCCGTCACACTATGACGCTCAACCGCACACCACCACAACAAGGGAATGTAAGGGTCATCACGATCAATATCTCGGTTAATATTGGCGTTGATAATGGGCATGGCCTGTTGTGCCGGCAGGCGGGCCGCAGTCGAGGCGAGTTGCCTTCGTACATCGACCACCGGCTCGCGCTCGGCAAATTTGTCTAATCGATGAGCCATTTCCGGAGAGACGCGTCGGGTGTCGCCAAGAAGTCGGACGGTCCACGACCGGATTGCGGGATGCGCGCTGCTTAGCAAAGTATCACCCAGCATTTCGTCGAATTCACCGATGGCAGCAAGTGACCAAAGGCCTTCGAGTGCGATGATTTCGTCCGTGTCTTTCAGCAAATCTAACAATGCGGTTTTCGCGTCATGTCGGCGGGCCAATTCCATTCGTGCTCGACGTACATACCACTGACTGCGATGTCGATGCAGCTTTAATAATTCATCCGTCGTCAGCTTCGTGAAGTCGATTGCAGAAGCCGGTTGGGTTCCCTTCGCGGCAATTCGATAAATCCGACCATTTGAACGATCCCAGTCGGCATCAGGATCGGGGTGCGCCGTCCTGGCATCGTTCCAGTCCGACACGTAGACCGCCCCTTCGGGGCCCATGGTCACATCGGTCGGTGCAAACCAGGTGTCGTTTGCGGCAATAAACTGACCCCCATGGGCCGTTTTGACCGTTGATTCCCGTCGCGTAATCTGATGCCAGTAAACCCCATGACCGAGCAGGTCGCCCGCGATATAAGCATCACGGAATGAAGCGGGAAACGAATCACCCTGATAGACGATTCCGCCAACGGTGACATGCCCCCCCTGAAAATTGTGGTGAGGAGCGTGGTCGAAAAATCCGTAAGCGTGCGGGTTGTGCAATGCACCGTGTTTTGCGAAAGACTTGACCAGGTAGCTTCCCTGAACTCCGTGCAAGAGCACATGGCCGCCGTAGTTCGTGCTGTAGAACAGTTCGCCCGTGCGGTTAAAGTCGAGCCCCCATGAATTGCCACCCCCTTCGCAGAACAGTTCGAATTCGTGAGAAACCGGGTGATATCGCCAGATTCCCTGTTGAAATTCAATTCCGCGAATACTCGCGGTGACGGTGCTCCCCTGGCATCCGTAAAGCCAGCCATCGGGGCCCCAGGTCAATGAGTTGGCGACGCTGTGTGCATCGTCCATTCCGAATCCGGTCAGCAACACTTCAGGATCACCATCCGGAACGTCATCGCGGTTACGATCGGGATAGAACAACAGGTACGGGACATTTAAGACAAATACCCCACCGTGTCCGAACGCCAGGCCTGTCGCAAGATTTAGCCCCTGAGCAAAATCATGGCTTTGGTCCATCCTCCCATCACTATCGGAGTCCGAAAGAATGGTGATTTTGTCGGCACCCTTAGGTCCGAATGGTGGTGGATCAGGGATTCGGTCGTATTTTGTCCGCGAATAACGGTCGACCTGCACTCGTTTCAATTCGGCGGGATTGGGGTATTGCAAATACTGGATGACCCATAGACGTCCTCGGTCATCAAACTCGATGCAGACAGGTTGTCGGACGAGCGGTTCACTGGCGACAACCTGAACTTCAAAGCCATCCGCCACCGTCATCCGCTTAACGGCTTCGTCCGGGGTAAACCCTTGAGAAAACACAACCGATGTTGTCGTGACAGCCCAACCCCAGACCGCAGCAAATAACACAGACTTCGTCATCAGGTTCATAGTTCAGTCCTGGCTCAAGTCAGTCTTCTTTTCTGATTGAAAGATAGACATGTCAAAGCCCGGACACCAGCAGGTGAACCTTCCCATACAAATTGTTTTGTGCCACTGCTTAACCGTCGTCGGTTAAGCAGTGCTCTTCGAAGTTAAGCAGTGCTCTTCGGCAACGATGTGTGCCAGGGTTCTACCGTCTTCGGTAAACCTGTGTTCTTCGATCGGTGAGACAACTTCGAAGCCACTGCTCGGAAGACTCCAGTCTGGCTTTGACTCAGACCAATGTAGCCATCATCGCTCCGAGGCTGTCATTTTTTATAGCGGAGGCTTCCAGCCTCCGTAGATTTTGCTCTGCGGCTGGAAGCCGCAGCTACGGCTTGTGCTACGCCGTTTTCGATTTGCAAAAACTGACAGCCTCTCCGCGTGATGAGCATTGTTCGAGAACTTACCAAATTCCAATCCGCATATTCTCAAATCAGAAAATCAAACGGAATATCTGTCCCGATGCGTCGTAAATGTTTGAATCGTTTCCGACGCATACTCATCACGCGGACCGATGATGGCTACTTTGGAAGAGATCCTGAAACATGACTCAATCAGTCATGTGTCAGCCCCGAAGAAGTTCGACGCATTGCCATAGAGAATCGGAGTCCGCCGATTATTGCCGCTTAAAGCCATAGTCCTCGTTCGTGTGATCGAAATCGAGTGCGATCAGATTTGAACGGAACTTGACGTTCGAATAGCTGTAGTACTCAATCAACGTCGCCTCATCATGCTGGTCTGGATCGGCAGGGGGCTGACCGTTCAGCCAACCAAAGTTCTTAATGTAAACGGGGACTGACCATTCCTTATCAATCAACGTGATCGACTTGCGATAATGTTCCGACGATTGCTTGTCCTTATATTCGACGACAAACGCATGACAGTGGCGACCATCGAACACCTGGTCTTGCAGCTTTACGAAGCGGGCAATGTTGTCTTTCTCTAAATCCTCTCGATGGGAATCGACCATCATCTTCGTCAGGCTGAAAAGCCCTGCTTTCGTGATCGGATGACGTGACTCCGCCATTGCCAGACTGCCGGTTGGTTCGAGATTGACCGCAGGGAGACGTGCTTTCCATCCTCCGGGATGAGCCTTCATCCGACCATCGTTCTGCCCTTCGACATACAAGACTTCACGTCCCGCTTCGCCCGTCACCCATTTTAAATAGACGCTGAACGGAGCGTGGCGAACTTTCATTTCCATTTCTTGTTCTTCGAGCAACTCGCCATTCACCAACTCTTTTTTCACGAACTGAGCCGTGTAATGTGGGGTTTTCGAAAGATATTCCAATCCTTTTTCCAGGATTTGAATCTTGTATTTCACATCGTTTGATGCAATTTCTGTCGCGCCACCGTCCCCTTGAGAAGAATTCGACTGGGAGGATTGTGCTGATGTTGATGTCTTTGCTGCGACCATCACAAAGGCAGACTTGTTCGTGACGCGTCGCGCGATGTCTGCTCCCGCTGGCGTCGGAGAGCTTTCCAGATGCAAAAACAACAAGGCGAAGAGTGCGACCGAAACGGAGATCCCGTTAGCGGTTTGTTCACGGTTCAGACGACAGAACAAACGAAAAAATCGCTTCATGCGAGAAACTCCGGGATGGAAATAGATGCGTAGCGTGGAGTGCCAATTCGCTTGGCAGATCCCATCCATCCCTGGAGGTTCGATCCGTGAAAAAGCGGCTTCATGCGCGCTGAATAATGCTCGTTTTGATTGTCAGGTTGCGGTCTTCTGAGGATCGGCTTTTTTTGCGGTTCGCGCTGACTTCTTTACTTCGCGTCAGCGCCGATGATTTTTTGAGTTCGACCCGCCAGATTTCGCAAACCACTACGATCGGCAATCTTTCACCAGACGGAGTTCTTCACGACTGTTTCATGAACGTCTAAAGTTCCGGTATTTGTGCCACTGCTTCGGAGTCTTCGGAGAAGCAGTGTCTTCGCCTTGAAAACTGGCAATCGAATAACACTGGCTAGTCCGTCGTCAAACATCTAATTTCGACTTCAGTGCCATTGCATCGAAGTCTTCGGAGAAGCAGTGGGGTCGTTTTTGAACTGGCAATTGAAGAACACTGTGTGACCGAAGACGGTGACACAGTGGCACAAGACATTGTTTCGCTGCGACAATACTCAGGACCGAACATCTGCCGACTTGAGAATCCCTTAACCCGAAAGAAGGAATCACGATGCGTGTTGGACTGCTGTTGATTCTGATTTTACTGGTGACTTGGCATTCCGAACGTTGTCATGCGGATGATTTACCAGGGGCGGTTCCTGACCGGGTTTCGGTTGAATCTCAACCGCTGGCTGCTAACGTTCGACGCATCGTGGCGACTTTGAAGATGCTGGGAGCGCCTGTTGCTGACACCGTCGCCAGATCACTGATCGAAGCGATAGACGCTAATGATTCTGATCGAATCCAGAAAGAACTCGACAATCTCGTCCTGCTGACGGTCCAGATTAATCCTGAAGAACGTGTCAAGGTGCGGCGCGGCCCGGCCGAGGCTGTGCTTCAGCAGTTTGGCTTTACGCCGGTCCTGATCAAAATCTTGAACGGCAGCACAGTAACCAAACGACTTCGGATCATCAGCCCGCAGGCAGGGGCTGTTTTCGCCGGGGTTGCAAAACTCAGTATGCAGCGGCAACAGTCACTGGAGTTAATGGAAAACGAGAATCCCAATCGCGAAAAGGGACGCTTCCTGGCCGTCGAAATGTTCACTCAACCACCCATGTCCGACCGACTCAGCGGATTGGAAGTGGAATATGCGATTGCTTTGATTCTTAGCACAGAAGCAGGAAAACGTGAGGCGACAATCGGGTTTGATCTCGGGCAGGGAGAACAGGATTTGGGATTTCGTGGCGAAGTTCCCGTGCTATTCTCGATTCGTCCAGCACACGCAGTTCGGCTTTCGATTCTCGATGACGATGGCGCTCCGACAACCGGCTCATTCATCATTCGCGATCAACAGTGGCACGTCTATCCCCCTCAGGCAAAACGGCTGGCCCCCGACTTCTTCTTTCAACCGCAAATCTACCGAGCCGATGGCGAGACCATTTTATTGCCACCAGGTGAATTTCTCATTCAAAGTGGCCGAGGTCCCGAATATTGGACTCGCGAACAGAAGTTTACGGTTAAGGGCGACGTGACTTCGAAATCAGATCGTGATCAGGATTCTGATTTCGGTCGTCAGATCAAGATACGACTCGAACGATGGGTCAACCCGCAGAAGTTCGGATTCTACTCCGGCGACCATCACATCCATGCGGCGGGTTGTGCCCATTACACGTCACCAACAGAGGGTGTCGTTCCAGTCGACATGTTTCGACAAGTGAAAGGTGAAGGCTTGAATGTCGGCTGTGTCCTGACCTGGGGACCGTGCTACGGATACCAGCGGCAGTTCTTCGCTCCGAAACCGCACGATGTCAGCGAACCGATGACGATCCTGAAGTATGATCTGGAAATCAGCGGTTTTGGTTCACAAGCACTGGGGCATGTCTGTTTGCTTAACCTTCAGGATCAGACATATCCCGGTTCTGATGGAACCGAGACCAGAGGCTGGCCAAGCTGGACGACCCCCGTGATGCGGTGGGCCAAGGCTCAAGGAGGGGTCACCGGCTACGCGCACTCCGCCAGCGGACTATGGGTTGACCCTGTGCCGGCCACCAGGCGCCTGCTGACGAAATTCGATCGGGACGGTGACGGGTTTTTGTCACAAGATGAAGCAAAGTCAGCCCTCCTTCCTGATGCCTGGGTTGCGACCGATACAAACGGAGATCGCCGATTAGATGAAGCCGAGTTAGTCGCCAGTCACGAACGGGCTGCCGACCGCTTACCGAATCTGGCGATCCCGGAAATGAACGGTGTTGGAGCGATGGAAATCTGTGTGACAACAGCCGAAGGG
>JBAXBD010000423.1:0-5765 GCA_037142165.1 Schlesneria sp.
GGTGAGAAACCACTGGAACTTGAAGGGGATCAGGTCGATCTCGAAAACCGATCATTGAACCACGAAGTCATTAAGATTTTTGGATCTCCCGCCAAGATTCGCGATCAGCGATTCAAACTCGAGGGAAAAGAGATCTACTTCGATCGGGGCGAGAACCACGCGAGGGTCGATGGATCGGGTTGGATGAAATTTCCCATTCCCAATCAGGCGCAAATGCCACCTGGCATGGAAGGTATGGCCAATCGCGATCTGAACGTTCATTGGGACGAGTCGATGAACTTCGATGGTCAGAACGCGGAATTCGTGGGACGGGTCGAAGCGAAGCTTGGGCTTGCCATTATGCACTGTGAACAAATGAAGGTTCAGTTAATCGAGCGAATATCGTTTCAGTCAACAACACTCGAATCCAATCCCGCTCTGAAAATCATTCATTGTCATCAGAACGTCAGGTTTGAAAACTCAACCTATTCCGAGAAAAAACTGATCGACAAGTATCGCGGTCGCGTCGGAGAATTCGAGTGGAATCATTCCACGGGTGATGTGATCGCCCAGGGTCCCGGTGAGGTCCAGTTATGGCGGCGACAGCAAAAGGGAAGTAGTGGTTTCGCACCAAAAGATACGATTCAGGCGAACCGACCGATTCCCGTCGAAATTGCGGAATGGGATTACACGCGAATTCAATTCGAAGGGAAATTGACCGGGCACGTTGATGGCGATTTAAACGGCTCGTCAGAACGACAAACCGCAACGATCGACGATCGGGTTGAGGTGATCCACGGTCCGGTCAGACTGCCCAACGAAAAAGTGGACCAGGACGACCTGCCCTCAAAAGCCGGAACGATGCGCTGTGATAAGCTTCAGTTTATGAACTACCCCAAGACGAAACGAAACCCCGTCGAATACCGCCAGTTGATTGGAATCGGCAATGCCGAAGTCGAAGGACAGGTCGATGGGCGTCGATTTACCGCCTCAGCCGATGATATCAGCTTCGACGGTTCCAAGGGGCTTTATATCCTGCTTGCACATGGCAAGCGAAACGCGCGACTCACAGAAATCGGTTCGAGTAACATTGCCGGTCGACGCATTGAGTTCAATCCGCAGCTCAGAAGTCTTCGAGGCGACCAGGTGATCGAAGGCCAGGGATCGCAATCGCAATAAGTGTCGAAGTCATGTTACCATCACCGCATGGAAACCGACTTCACACCACCGACCAGACCTTCCGAACAGCCACTGTCAGAATTAGACATTCTGCTGGAGGATGGGCCTTTAATCGCCGTTAACAAACCAGCGGGATTGCTGACCCAGGGGGTTCCACATGCTCAGCCTTCACTGGAAGGTCGAGTAAAAGCCTATCTGAAACAAAAGCTGGCGAAACCGGGAAACGTCTATCTTGGCGTACCGCATCGTCTGGATCGGCCAGTGTCAGGAATAGTGATCTTCGCTAAGAACTCGAAGGCTGCGGCTCGCCTGGCGGAACAGTTTCGCGAACGTTCGATCCAGAAGATTTATCTCGCCGTCACCGAAACCGTTCCTATTCCGAGCGAAGGGAGACTGGTTGACTGGCTGCTGAAAGATGCGGAGGCGGCTCATGTCAGTGTCGTTTCTGAAGGGACCGAAGGTGCACGGCAGGCAGTCCTGGACTATGCCGTGATTGCTGTCAAAGATGGCCGTGCGTTGATCCAGATCGAATTGCATACAGGCCGCATGCATCAGATTCGCGTGCAGCTCGCGTCGCGGGAATGGCCGATTATCGATGACCGTCAATACGGCGCAACACTCTCATCGGAACAAGAGGCGAACTATGATCCCCAAAAGTCACCGATCGCACTTCACGCACGGCGATTAGTTCTGAAACATCCGGTTCGATATGACGAAATACGACTTGAAGCGCCAGTTCCACCAGCCTGGTCACGGTTCGGGTTCGTCTTACCGAAGGGAATGTAACTGAGGTTGGCGCCCCAATGGTTTCAGTGGCTCGACTTTACTCATGTCATCGGATTGAATGACGGTGAATTGCCAACTTCATGACACGTTTAAGCTTAATGAGAATCGCCGTGAATCGACTGCTGCCAAGACTATTTTCCATCCTTCTCGTTGTATTCTCGATGCTCGGGTCGTCAGTTTTCGCATCCGAAGCCGGGGACGGGGCCCACTCGCCCGAGAAACTTGGCGACATGATGAACGTGGCGGCGATTGCACCCTTTGCACTCCTGCTGATGTGTATCGCGCTATTTCCGCTATTGAACCCGCACTGGTGGGAACATAACCGGAACAAGGGAATCATCGTCGCAACGCTCGGCCTCCCCGTGATCGCATATTTGCTCACGTTTGGCCATCACGGCGTCGAAGCCATGGAACATTCCGGTAAGGAATATATTTCGTTTCTGCTGCTGCTAGGTTCGTTGTTCATTATCAGCGGCGGTATTTACGTCAAAGGGGCACTGCATGGTTCGCCCCTGCTCAACACGTTGTTTATGGCGTTGGGGGCCTGTATTGCCAGCTTTATCGGAACCACCGGTGCCTCGATGCTGCTGATTCGTCCGCTGTTACGCGCCAACGAACGACGGACTCGAGTATCGCATGTCGTGGTCTTCTTTATTTTCGTGGTTTCGAACTGCGGCGGGTTACTAACGCCGCTTGGTGATCCTCCCTTGTTTCTCGGTTTTCTGATGGGAGTCCCCTTTGAATGGACAATGCGCCTGGCGCCACAATGGGCTGTGGTGAATGGGACGCTGCTGGTCGTTTTCTTCATCTGGGACTGGTTGGCCGTTCACCGGGAAGCCTCGACCCCAGAGCAGGAAGAAGAACTGGAAACACCTGTTTCGCCCGAGCCGTTTGGAATCGAAGGGAAGCACAACTTTCTTGGACTCGCGGCCATCGTGGCGATCATTTATTGCTGCGGTCAGGGATACGGAAACGCGTTCTTCCAGAAGATACTTCCGGGTGAAGGTGAGACGTGGCCGTTTGGTGCTCAGGAAACGTTGATGGCTTTAACCGCACTCACGTGTTACCTGATCACGTCGAATGCGACACGGGAAAAGAATCGCTTCGGCCTGGGCCCCATCATCGAAGTCGCGGTCCTGTTCGCAGGAATATTTATCACGATGATCCCTGCCCTGGCGATCCTGAACGTCAAAGGAAAGACGCTGGGGGTCGATACCCCTGCTGAGTTCTTCTGGGCATCAGGGATTCTTTCCAGTTTCCTTGATAACGCCCCTACTTATCTCACATTCGCTGTGACCGCCTGCGGCATGTACGGTGTTAATGCGGAAGAAGGGCGATATCTGCATCACTTTCTCAACCTGCCTGAAGCGGCAACAACCGCGAAGATTCTCGCCGCGATCTCGTGTGGTTCGGTCTTCATGGGTGCCAACACATACATCGGCAACGGTCCGAATTTCATGGTGAAGGCGATCGCTGAAGAGAACAACGTCAAGATGCCGGGCTTCTTCGGTTATATGCTCTACTCAGGCGGTATCCTGATCCCCATCTTCATCATGGTGACGTTTCTGTTTTTCGTCTGAACCCAACTGGTCTTACTTTGACAGGTGACCGTGATGTTGAATTCCATCAGGAACATTGAACGACGTCAAAAGGACTCAGTTTCAGGACACTGCCGGAGACGAAAGTTAACTCTGCTGAGTCTTGTTGTATGGGTCATCGTATCCTGTTCGCGACTCTCGTATGCTGCTTCGATTATGGCGGGTGCGGCCAAAGTCGATATCACGAATGTCGATGCGGGACCGGTGAATGATCCACTGTACGCGAAGGCTCTTGTCATCAAGAGTGACACGACAACGGTCGTGATCGTCACGGTTGATGCCGTTGCTGTTGGTGAAATCGGGCACATTAAGAATGATTATCTTCCCAAAGTGCGGACGCGGCTCGAAAAGGAACTGAATGTTCCTCCAAAGCACGTTTTGATCAACGCCAGTCATTGTCACGGCGTCGTCTGTTCCGACGTGGATGAACGGACCGTTCAAGCGGTCAAACTCGCGATGCAGAACCTGGTTGCGGTCCGAATTGGCGTTGGCAGCGGTCGCGAAGACCGCATCATGGAGAATCGGCGACTGAAGCTGAAAAACGGAAACGTCGTGGATGTGCGTCATGCTTACTCGATGCCCGCCGATGAAGACGTTGCCGAAGTCGGACCGATTGATCCCGAGATCGGTATTCTACGTCTGGACCGCATGGACGGGTCCAATCTCGCGGTCGTTTATAACTTTGCCTGCCATCCCATCCAGGGAGTTCCGAACGGCGGAAATACGGCGGATGTCACTGGATTCGCCAGCCGTGTCATCGAAGATAACTTGAGCGACGGAGCCATCGCATTGTTCGTGCAGGGATGCGGTGGGGACATCAATCCCATCTTGTATAAG
Source organism: Schlesneria sp. (assembly GCA_037142165.1). Classification (GTDB taxonomy): domain Bacteria; phylum Planctomycetota; class Planctomycetia; order Planctomycetales; family Planctomycetaceae; genus Schlesneria. The sequence goes on from JBAXBD010000423.1 coordinate 4,380, forward strand.
GATGTCGATCATCCTCGAAACGCTGAACCGCTGGGAAACATGCTGGGTCTCAGCACGTTGAAGGGACTCAAACACATCTCCTGCAAAGATGACGATCGGCTGCAGGTGATTAATGAAACGCTCACTCTTCCCCGAGCGGACGTGGCCGAGCGAATCGCCGCGATGGAGACCGAACAGCAGCGGTTGGTTCAGTCTCTCAAAGGGACCACTCTGAATTTGAAGACGTTTTTACCGCTAATCGTGAAATACAATCTCGCGGAAGAATTTCCATCGTATTACTCACATCTTTATCTGCACGAGAAAAAACTCGGTCGATCGGACCTGAGTAAACTCGATACCGACAACCGTCGGAACATGAAGCAGTACATCGATAACATTCAAACGATGGAACAGTTAACTCGAACCCAAACAAATCTGGCGTTACTCAAGAAACATCAGGCCGAAAACATCGCGGCCGGAAAACGAACAATCGACGTCGAAGTGGCAGGTCTGCGAGTCGGCGATTTTACGCTGATCACCTTTCCTGGCGAGCTGACAGTACAGATCGGGCTGAATATCAAAGCCAAGTCACCTCACAAGCCGACATTCGTAGCGGGCTACACGAACGGCTATATCTACTACGCACCCACATCCGAACAACTTCTGAATGTCGGCGGCGCTCAAGAGGACTGCGATTGCATCCTCGCCCCTGAGTGGCAAGCCATATTCGAAGCGAAAGCGGCCGATATTCTGAAACGATTGTGAAGTCCAATCGAAGGGAACAATGGAATTTGCACTAAATCAAATACCGTTGTGCGAGTGGTCTCCTGACCCCGCCCCAATGACTGACCGAAGGTCTCGTGTGATTCTCTTCTGTTACCTTCGTGACCTTCGCGCCCTTCTGTTCAAAAATCCTCTCTTCCGTTCCGCTGTATTCGTGGTTCCATGAAATTTGGTGTCAAAGTTCGCGCGAGTTCGATCGACTTCGACCATTCCTCGTAATTCATAGGCTTTTGGCGACAGTTCCACGTAATTTCGTCATTAAAAAGTTCACCCGAGTTCGCGCGAGTTCACCTGGCTTCACCAGAGTTCGACCGACTTTGAACCCCAGCATTCCTCCCAGGCGAGCCGGGCGGCGTAAGCTCTCGGACTCGTTGTTCTCTTCAGCTCTGCTGTTTTCACGCGCCGGGAAATTTGATGTAAAAGTTCGAGCGAGTTCGCGCGACTTCGACCATTCCCCATAATTCATAGGCTTTTGGCGACAGTTTCTCGTGATTTCGTTATTAAAAAGTTCACCCGAGTTCGCGCGACTTCGCGCGAGTTCACCTGACTTCACCTGAGTTCGCGCGAGTTCGATCACGTTTGCATCTCTCTTTTTCGTGTTTTCGAAATTTCGTGTTTTCGTGA
>JBAXBD010000424.1:0-5760 GCA_037142165.1 Schlesneria sp.
TTCCACTTCGCTTCGCTCGAATGTTGCAATCTCCCCTTGCCTTCTTGCGCGGATCGGCAGCTGTCATGACAGCAGACCTTGCCGTCCTGCCAACGACGAACATTCGCGTTCAGGTCTGCGGCGACTGCCATTTGCAGAACTTTGGCTGGTTTGCAACCCCCGAGCGAAACTTGATCTTCGATATCACCGACTTTGATGAAAGCCGACAGGCACCCTGGGAATGGGATGTCAAGCGGCTTGTGGCAAGCGTTGTCCTGGCGTCGCGTGAACTGAAGGTGCCAGCACCTGAGGAAATCCAGATACAATTGGGACGAGCCACCGCCAAATCGTATCGTGAACATCTCGCACAGTTTGAAGCACTGTCGCCGCTGGAATTGTGGTACGTGCGATTAGACGCAGCGGAATTAATGAAACGGTCGCCGGATATTGGCTCAAAAACGCGATGTCAGCAGATCATCGATGCCGCAAGCAAACGGACGATTGACCAGTTGCTGCCAAAGATCACTCATCGAGATCAGTACAATCAACTGCAATTGAAAGATCATCCTCCGCTGATTTCTCATCCAACACCGTTCGAACCGTTATCGAAGGAAATTCACGACTTAATTCAGCAATATCGTGGAACATTATCCGATGAGCGACGTGTATTGCTCGACCGTTATCAGATGGTCGATGTTGCCTATAAAGTTGTTGGTGTTGGTAGTGTTGGTTTACGATGTGGGATTATTTTAATGCTCGATCCCGATGATTCAGCATTGGTTCTCCAGATTAAGGAAGCAAGGGCGAGCGTCCTGGAAAAGTTCGTCGGTAAAAGCGTGCGAACACACCATGGGCACCGAATCGTTCACGGTCAACGCCTGATGCAAGCGGCGAGCGATCAATTTCTGGGCTGGGCCAATGACTCGGAAGGACGCTGCTACTACTTCCGACAATTGAGAGATATGAAGCTGTCGATCGATACCAGCCAAATGTCAACTTCAGACTTGGAAGAGTATGCGCAATTGTGCGGCTGGGGACTCGCTCGCGCACACGCAAAAGCAGGTGATGCATCAACGATTTCAGGCTATCTCGGCTCATCAGACGCGTTTGATGAGGCACTTGGCCAGTTCGGAATCGCCTATGCTGACCAATCTGTAATCGATTTTGAGACCCTTAAAGCGGCAGCCAGATCAGGCCGAATTCCTGTCGCAGCCGACCCCGGATTGAAGAAAGGATCGTTAGATTGAATGAGAATTATCAAGCCAGCCCAATCTGAACAGCTTGACAAACCAACGTTTACCGATATGTTGGATATTTGATGATCCGCCCGTTTTGCCCGCCTTTGTTCTCCACACAGTATTCATGCCTTCGTTTCTTGTCTGGACCGACGATGCTTGGGTGATCGAGACAGACTGAAACTGCATCCCTACCGGGAAAAAAACTCATGAGAATGCAAGCAATTCCTTCCCGCCACAGGCTTTCAGGTTCTCTCGCCTTCGGTTTGATCGTCCTGACAATGGCGATCCCGTCACAAGCGGCGACCCCAAAAGGACTTGGTGAACCAGGTCAACTGGTCCAAATGCGTCTGGAACCAAATGCTGACGGCAAAGGGGTCTTGCTTCGCGGCCGCGACGGACGGCAACAGTTGATTGCGACCGGAATCTACTCGTCCGGCCAATTGCGTGACCAGACACGTCAAGTGCAGTACTCGGTAGAACCTGCTGGTGTCGTCCAGATCGACAGCACGGGACACATGACGCCACTCAAAGACGGTAAGGCCGTTATCAAAGCAATTGGCTCAGGTGTTTCTGCAGAATTGCCCGTGGAAGTCATTGGTCTCTCCAATGATATTCCCGTGAACTTTCCCAATCAGATTACCCCCATTTTCACAAAGCTGAACTGCAATAGCGGTGGGTGCCACGGTAAGGCCAGCGGACAAAACGGCTTCAAACTGTCGCTTCTTGGTTTTTACCCGGAAGACGATCACGAATTCCTCGTCAAAGAAGGACGAGGACGACGAATTTTCCCTCCATCACCAAGTCAAAGCCTGCTGCTCACCAAACCTGTGGGAAAGTCACCACACGGCGGCGGAAAGCGAATGGATGTCGATGGTTACGAATACCGACTGATTCACCGCTGGATTGAACAGGGTATGCCTTATGGAAACCCCTCCGATCCTGTTGTGACCGGAATCAAATGCATTCCAGACGGCCGCATCATGGACCGCAGCGCCGAACAACAAATTACCGTGATGGCCGTTTATAGCGATGGCTCGACGGAAGATGTGACGCGGATGGCGTTGTACGAGCCAAACGATCCGGAAATGGCCGAAGTCACGGTCACGGGTTTGGTCAAAACACTGGATCTTGCTGGTGAAGTCGCCATCATGGCCCGCTATCAGGGTCAGGTTGCGGTCTTCCGTTCGACGATTCCGCTGGGTGCTGAAATCGTCGCCAAACCCCCTGTCAAGAACTTCATCGACGAAGCGGTCATCGCCAAGCTCGATGTTCTCGGCATTCCAGCATCGCCGGTCTGCGACGACGGAACATTCCTGCGTCGAGTCTCGATCGATATTACCGGTTCACTCCCCACGGAAGCCGAAGTCTCTGCGTTTCTCGCTAACCCCGACAGTCAAAAGCGAGAAAAGGTCATCGATCAACTGCTCGATTCCACTGCCTACGCAGACTATTTCACCAACAAATGGAATCTTGTCCTGCGAAATAAGAAACGAGCCAACGACCAGTTGGCTCCGACCTACGGCTTTCACAAGTGGATCTGGTCAAGTCTCTACGAGAACAAACCCTACGATCAATTTGTACGTGAAATTCTGACCGCAACCGGAAATGCCGACGACAATCCACCCGTCGCCTGGTATCGCGAAGTCGACCAGCCAAACGAGCAGGTCGAAGACGTTTCACAACTCTTTCTGGGACTTCGGATTCAGTGTGCACGTTGTCACCACCATCCATTCGAGAAATGGAGTCAGGACGATTACTACGGGATGGCCGCGTTTTTCAGCCGAGTCGGTCGGAAGAACATTATCGGTGGCAATAACGCAATGCGCGATAAGCGAATCTTCGCTATCGACAACCAGGGACCAGCGCAGTCTCGCAATGAGCGGACTGGAAAAATGCTTGCTCCAACAGGCCTCGGCAGTAAGCCTTATACGGTCACTCCAGAGGACGACCCACGAGCACTGTTGGCTGACTGGATGGCAGATCCGCAAAATCCGTTCTTCGCCAAAGCACTCGTCAACCGCTATTGGAAGCACTTTTTCAGTCGTGGAATTGTCGAACCTGAAGACGATATGCGTGAAACCAATCCCCCGGCGAATCCCGAACTGCTGAATCGACTTTCACAGAATTTCATTGCCAGCAAGTTCGACATCAAGAACCTGGTTCGCACGATCTGTATGTCTTCGACGTACCAGCTCAGCTCGCTGCCTAACGAATACAACCTGAAGGACAAGCAGAACTTCTCACGGTACTATCCAAAGCGGTTAACGGCTGAAGTTCTTTACGATGCCTTCCACCAGGTCACTTCCACGAACCAGGCTTATAACGGACTCCCTGCGGGGACTCGCGCGATTCAACTTCCTGACGCCAGCGTCGGCCCTTACTTCCTGAAAGTCTTTGGTCAACCACAGGCCGACACCGCTTGCGAGTGCGAACGGTCTCAGGAAGCGAATCTCGCACAAAGCCTGCATCTGTTGAACAGCAGCGAAGTCCAGAACAAGATTTCCGATGGCAACGGTCGAGCTTCCAAATTCGCGAATGACAAAGAACATCCAGCCGAAGCCAAGATCAAAGAACTTTATCGCTGGGTCTATAGCCGCGAACCGGATGCGGAAGAAATCCAGATCGCCACGGCCCATCTGGAAAAACATAAGGACAATCCGAAGCTCGCCTTCGAAGACATTGTGTGGGCACTGATTAACTCGAAGGAGTTCCTCTTCAACCACTGATGCCATTTTGCGTAATGGTTTTTTCCGAAGTCAACCCGACGCGAAAGCAAAGGACCTCTTCATGCCGACCAACGCCGATGACATTCGCGTAGGCTCGGCATCGGAAGAGGAATCCACCAGCGTCAGTTTTATGAAAGGCGAGATATGAAAGTCGTCGCCGTCTCTCTGTTGCGACAATCGCTCATCGCAATCGCCGTGCTGATGCTGTTTATTTCTGAATCTCTTGCACAGCTTCCCTCGACACGCTTGTCTGCCGTATTCCCTCCCGGGGGCCAAGTCGGAACAACGGTCGACGTCACGCTGACCAGCGGATTGGAATTGGAAGAGATTTCGAAACTCCTCTTTAATCATCCCGGTATCGTCGCCACCCCGAAAACTCAGGATGTCGGCGGAAAACCTGTTGCGATTGCGAATCAATTCGCTGTCACCGTGGCGGCAGATGTCCCTCCCGGCAATTACGAGATCCGTACCGTAGGATTCTTTGGGATCAGCAACCCCCGTACGTTTGTCGTTGGTGTGAAAAAAGAATTGAATGAAACCGAGCCGAACAATGCGCGTGAACAGGCGGTTGCGGTTGAAGTCAACCAAACGGTAAACGCCCGAATTAATGGTGCCACGGATGTGGATTGGTACAAATTCACCGGCAAAGCAGGGCAGCGTATTCTCATCGATTGTGTCGCACGCCGGATCGACTCAAAGCTCGATGCCGCGTTGGAGATCTATAACACTTCTGGCAAGCGACTTGATTTCGCTCGCAAAAATCTCGTCAGCCAGGATGCGTTAATCGATTTGACTTTGTCTGCCGATGGGGATTATCTCGTGAAGGTCTATGACTTCACATATGCCGGCGGCGAAGACTACATCTACCGTTTGACGATCTCAACGGGCCCCTACATCGATTACGTGATCCCTGCTGCCGGGCAACCAGGTTCCAATTCACAATACACGCTATTTGGCCGCAATCTCCCCGGTGGACAACCTGCCGGAATCGTCTCGCATGGCCATCAATTAGAAAAGCTGGTCGTCAACATTCCCTTGCCGGTCGCGACCGATCTGCTGGACCCGAAACTGGCGCTTGAGCCGTTTTCTGCCAGTATTGACGCTGTTCCGTATGCCATCAATTCATCGACGGGGCCCTCCAACGTTGTGATGATTCAATTCAGCAGTTCGACACCGGCTGTTGAAATCGAACCAAACGACAAGGGAGCGCAAGCTCAGAAGATTGTCGTCCCCGGCGAAGTTGACGGACAATTCCAGGCACGAAACGACATCGATTGCTTCCAGTTTGATGCCAAAGCAAAAGAGTCGTTCTGGATCGAAGTGATTGCCCATCGAGCGGGTGCGGCGCTCGACCCGGTTGTCGTCATTGATCAGGTGAAGACCAACGATAAAGGGGAAGAGACACTGACTCGAATCAGTGCTCTGGATGACGATCCAACCAATCCGCTGGCCAATCTTTTCGACACGTTCAGCGACGACAATGTTGTGAAGTTTGTCGCTCCGGCCGACGGAACCTTTCGCATTACACTGCGCGAACGGTACGGTAACTCAAAACAAGACCTTGGTGTCTACCGATTGATCGTCCGCAAAGAGACTCCCGACTTTCGCATGGTCGCTGTTGCGAGCGCACTGACTCCACCCGGCCAACGTCAAGCAGCACCTTCCGGTATTACTCTTCGACGCGGCGACAATTTCCCGGTTCAGGTCGTTGTATTTCGACGAGATGGTTTCGCCGGACCGATTACGGTATCGGCCGAAGGCCTTCCTCCAGGAGTCACCTGCCGCGACATCAGCATTGGAGTTGCCCCTCCCAATGG
>JBAXBD010000425.1:0-5745 GCA_037142165.1 Schlesneria sp.
AAAATGTTTTCGTGGATGGAATGACTCCACCTTCGCGCAGCACGGGCTTTTCGGCAGATCGTTCGAGAATTGCGTAACCGGTGCGGTTCAAACCTGGATCAACGCCCAGCACGCAGTGTGGCCTGTCTGATCCATCAAAATGCCGTGTCTTCTGGTTTGCGTCGGAGTTTGAAGCTGTCATGGAAATCCGTTTCCGAGTCGGCTAATGAGTTAGAATCGAGCGGGTTGTCGGTTCTCGTCGCGGAGGCTGGAAGCCTCCGCGAAATGGATTTTGGGCTTCCGGACGCAATTGTCGTTGTGGCGCACGGGCTAAAACTCATGCTACGACTTGTGGCCGGGCGTTTTCAATATTCAAAATCTTGGAGCGAGTTTCTCGACGATCAGTTTTCCGATATTCAATGAGGCTGTTGCTGCAGGTGAGGGAGCATTGCAGACGTTGACCACCAGGTCGTTCTCCTGAATCAGGAAATCGTCGACAAGGTTACCGTCGCGAGTCAAAGCCTGAGCTCGAACCCCGGCCGGGGCTGGTATCAGATGTTCGCTTTGAATCTCGGGGACAAGACGCTGCAGGGCAGCGACAAAAGCGGATTTGTTAAACGAGCGGTACATCTCGTTGAAGCCGGCTCGCCAGTTCTTCCATGCCATTCGAAGAAATCCTGGATAAGTGAGCGATTCCAGTGTATCGAACAGATTGAAGCTCGTTTTGTAATAACCCTCGCGAGCAAATGAGAAGACCGCGTTGGGGCCACATTCGACACCTCCGTGGATCATCCGGGTGAAATGCACGCCGAGAAACGGAAAATTGGGATCAGGGACTGGGTAAATCAAGTTATGGCACAAGTGCTGTGCCGAAGGTTTCAATTCAAAATATTCGCCACGAAAGGGGATAATCTGAGCATCAGGACGAACTCCCGAAAGCCAGGCAACGCGGTCGCTCTGCAAGCCGGCACAGTTCACCACCAGTCGAGCATCCAATTCTCCAGCCGTATTCTGAACGACCATACGATTATCGTGACGGAACATCCCGGTGACTCGGGCGCTCATTTTCAGTTCGCCGCCCGCCTCTTTAATTCGCTCGGCCATTTTTTCAGCGACTTGTCGATAGTCGACAATTCCCGCCTCAGGGACGTGAATCGCCTGCACCCCTAACACATGTGGTTCAATTTCCTTCAAACGTTCGGGGCCGATTCGTTCGCATCGAATATCGTTAGCCAGGCCACGTTCGTGAATCTTTTCCAACTGGGGAATCTCGTTCGGCGTGACAGCGACGATCACCTTGCCGCACCGGTCGAAGGGGATATTTTCCTTCTGGCAGAATTCTTCCATCGCCAGCTTTCCTTCGCGGCAATTCGTGGCTCGCAACGACCCGGGTTTGTAATAGATTCCGGAGTGGAGCACGCCCGAATTATGACCGGTCTGATGCTGGGCGACTTCGCGTTCTTTTTCGAGTATTGTCACTTTCCGACCGGGAAATCGCTCAAGCAACCGATAGGCAGTTGCGAGTCCTACGATCCCTCCACCAATGATGACAACGTCTGCGTGCTGCATGTGCGATCCTGATCTTCTGCGAATCTGGTTCCAACGCGACAGTCTGGCCGCCAGGAGCTCTGTCGGCAGTATAGTTCACCTGAATCCCCGAAAGTAACCATCCTGCCTCATTCGTTGATTTCGATGGTTTTTTTAACGTGCGTTGAAACAGGTTCCATGGTGGCGATCTATGCCTGAAAATTGCTTTTAATCGCCAAAAGTCATAAATACGGGACAATCGGAATAAACGTTAAAGCTTGACTCTGTTTTTCGCCGATGTCCGACGTAGCTTGGAACAGGGACGTTACCGTTGCGCGACTGTCGGGAGATTCCCTGTCAAATCGATGGATCCAACCATCGATGGCTGAGGTGGTCTTAGAAATTCAGTCACGTTTCACGGCCTGCAAACTTCACCCGAAGTAAAATTGGTATTTGCCCAGGGGGCAAGTATTGTCGGCTGCCAAGTCGATGCCGGAGCCTGAACGGATGACACTTTGGTCGCACCGCCGAGGGAGACCGATCGCCCAACAGTGCCTCACACTTGTTTTGTGGTTGCTGTCGGTCGAAATTCTATTCGCGCAAGTTCCCGGTGACGAAACAGTCAGGCCGGTATCCCCTGCCGCAGCGAATATCGAACAGCGCATTTACGAACTGGAACAGCGTCAATCAGAACTTGTCGAGCAGAATCGCCTGTTATCACGTCGGTTGCAGGATCTTTCATCGAGTTATCCGCAACGATCATCAAGCGAATCTGATGCGAGTGGTGCGTTCCTTCCGCCTGTCCCTTCAACGGATAATCGGACGACTGGCTACAGTGATGTTACGACTTTCCGAGATAACGTTCGCAGCCCTGCTGAGGTCTTTCCGTCGCCTGCGTTTGATACGGCCTTAGAATTTCCGCTGGAGCGAAAGTCGTCCACATTGAATTCCGGTTCCGGGCCGCCGAAATACTATGTCGGTTATGATCGGGGCTTTTTGTTCCGCCCGATCGATCCTGACGAGTCGCCCTTTGAGCTGAAAATTAATGGTCAGAATCAGATTCGTTACACCGGGTTTGAACGAGAATATCCAACATGGACCGACAATGCCGGGGTAACGACAACGATCAGCAATCAGAGTAACTTTCAGATTCCGCGAGGTCGCCTGATTCTTTCAGGATTCGCCTTCCGGAGGGAACTCAAATATAACCTGAATATCGATTACAACACCGTCAGCGCCAGCCAAATCAATTTCCGTGCGTATTGGCTGGCGTGGCGGTTCAGTCGTGCCATGACGGTTTTTGCCGGACAGAGCAAGGTTCCGGGGAGTCGTGAATGGCTTGAATCTTTTGTCGATACGCTTGGCGCTGACCGATCGATGGCGACCACGTTCTTTCGTCCATCGCTGAGCCAAGGGGTCTGGGCGACGGGTGAACCGGCTGACGGACTGTTCTACCATGTGATGATGTCCAATGGATTCAACACAGTCGGAGCGACGCCACAAACACTCAGTTCGATCATGGCTTTTTCGGGCTCGTTCTGGTGGGAACCGTTGGGTGACTTTGGGAAGGGTTATTCCGACTTCGAGTGGCATTCAGAACCATCCATTCGCCTGGGGACCAGTCTGACTTACGCTCCCGAGCAAGGTCCGCAAGGAACCTCGACGGTACCCGAGAATTCGTCGATTCGACTTTCTGACGGGACCCTGATTACGGACAAGGGTGCCTTGGCGCCAGGTGTCACATTGAATGTATTTAAGATCGGACTCGCTTCGCTGGACGTGTCGTATAAATATCAAGGATTCAGTGTCAGTACCGAGTTGTTTTCGCAAGAATTATTCGGCTTAAAAGGGAGCGGCCCTCTTCCGATGTCTTCGATCTCCCAGTACGGTGGATTTGTGCAGGGTGGGTACTTTGTTGTTCCACAAAAAATAGAACCGTATGCTCGTGCGTCATATGTCACTGGTCCTTACGGATCGGGTTCTGAATATGCCGGCGGTTTGAACTGGTTCCTACTTCCTGGCAAGCAGAACCTGCGTTTCACCTTCGACGCAGCCTGGCTGGATAATAACCCGGCCACACAAAACCGAACGAACCTTCAATCGGGCCAGACCGGTATCCTTGTCCGTTCGCAGGTTCAGATCTTTTTCTAAGATCAGCTTTCGACGTTCATTTCATGCCAGATCATGCCTGAGTGTGCCGATCAGACATTCAATATCGACCCGATAATTGGCGATGACGCAAACCAAGAGTTCGGCAGCGATTTGTATCAATGCTGGAGCTTTCGGAATGAATCGATCAGTAAACTTTTGAGACCACAGTAAGGTGGAAGATGGACTCTGCTTCGGAAAGACTGATCGCCATCGGTGACGTGCATGGATGTGTACATGCTCTAGACGCTTTGCTGAAAGAGATTGTTCCAAAGTTATCAGATCGACTCGTGTTCCTGGGCGATCTGATTGATCAAGGACGCGATAGCGCCGCCGTACTGGACCGCTTGATCGAATTACGTCGACAGTGTCAGGTTGTCCTGATCCAGGGGAATCACGAGGAGATGCTTTATTCCGCACGGGAAAGTGAAAAAGCACTGAGGTACTGGGAAGACTGCGGTGGCGTTTATACGCTTAACTCATACAAATTCGGCGCGGGTCTCGACGTGATCCCTCTTGAGCACTGGCGGTTACTATCCACAGGTATTCCTTACTATGAAACAGACTCATTCATCCTGACGCACGCGAATTACGATCCAAGTCTACCGATGAATCTGCAGGAATCTTATCAGTTGCGCTGGGGGTTGTTTGAACCTGAAGGAATGAGACCGCATAAGTCTGGCAAGACGGTCGTTGTCGGACATACGGAGCAACGAGATTGCGAAATTCTCGACTTGGGTTTCGCAATATGCATCGATACGGCTTGCTGGCGACATGGCTGGTTGACTGCGTTGGAACTTCATTCGCGTACGCTCTGGCAGGCGAGTCGCTGGGGCCTAATTCGAGACGACGAAGAACCAACGCATAAAGGCAAGCTGCCACAACTCGCCCGTTGAAAGAGATTACGGTTGGGTGGCTTGAATCGCGGTGAGGGCTATGGTGTAGACGATGTCTTCGATCAGGGCGCCTCGAGAAAGATCATTCACCGGCTTTTTCAGGCCTTGCAACATGGGGCCGATACTGACGACGTTGGCGCTGCGCTGCACTGCTTTGTAGGTCGTGTTTCCCGTATTCAGGTCGGGGAAGACGAAGACGGTTGCCTTGCCCGCTACCGGGCTGTTGGGAGCCTTGGCCAGGGCGACGTCGAGGGTTGAGGCCGCGTCATATTGTAACGGGCCGTCGATTAAGAGATCGGGTCTTAGTTCCCTGGCAATGCGGGTTGCTTCGCGAACTTTGTCGACACCTGCCCCGGTGCCGGACGTTCCCGTCGAGTAACTGATCAGTGCCACTCGTGGAGTGATCCCGAATTGAATTGCCGACTCAGCACTTTGAATGGCGATATCTGCCAATACTCGGGCGTCCGGATCGGTCACGACGGCGCAATCACCATAGACCAGAACCTGTTCCGGCAGGCACATGAAGAAGACCGAAGAGACGACGCTTGTGCCCGGCTTCGTCTTGATCAATTGAAGAGCCGGACGGACAGTATTCGCGGTAGAGTGGACAGCTCCGGAGACAAGACCATCTGCCTCGTCGAGCGCGAGCATCATCGTGGCAAGAACAACGTTGTCTGTCAGTAGATCTGCGGCGGCTTGAAGAGAAAGTCCCTTATGCTTTCGCATCTCGAAGAGCGGCTGCACGTATTGGTCGCGAATCGCCTGCACATCGAGGATTTCGAGTCCAGGCGGAAGTTCGACCCCCAGCCTCATCGCGATCTGTCGGATTTCATCGGGATTTCCCATGAGTGCACAGCGTGCAATCCCACGTTCATGACAGATGACTGCCGCCTTGATTGTCCGCGGTTCGTCTCCTTCAGGAAGCAGGATACGTCGGTTCGCCTGTCGTGCCCGTTCTGTGAGCTGGTAGCAGAATGCGGCCGGTGACATTCGCGGTTCCGCGTCATTTGACCGATGCGCGATCAGCCATTGGTCGTCAAAGTAACGCGCCGTGAATTCCGTGGCAGCACGAATCCGTGGCGTATCGTCGATGGGGATTTCCAGACTCATCGCAATAAGAGCGGTTGCGGTTTCGTAGCTGTTCGTCGTGACTCGAAGCACTGGAAGTCCCGTAAGAAAAGCCGGCCGACAGAAC
>JBAXBD010000426.1:0-5730 GCA_037142165.1 Schlesneria sp.
GATGCTGTGATGCTTTCGGGAGAAACGGCTGCCGGGGATTACCCAGTCGAAGCGGTTGCGATGATGAGTCGGATTGCACGCGAAGCAGAACAGATGCTGGAGACACGACTTGCGAAAAGCGACTCTCGCAGTACGGACCGAACTCGTGCGACGGCGATTACGGAAGCGGTGACACACGGTGCAGTCACGGCTGCATCGCATCTCAATGCGGATCTGATTGTTGCGGCAACGCGCGGTGGCAAGACGGCAATGGCAATTTCCAAGCAGCGTCCTCACGTGCCAATCCTTGGCCTGACCGATCGCCCGGAGGTTGCTCGTCGGATGTGCCTCTTCTGGGGTGTAAGCCCGATGGAAACGGCTGCTGTTTCACTCTCTCCCCGGGATCTGCTCGTGTTTGTCGAAAATGAAGGTCGAACTCGAAAATTACTCGATTCGGGAAGCAAACTGGTGTTGATCGGTAGCTCGGATTGGAAACTGGAATGGCATGACATGATGCTGGTTCATGTCGTTTCGTGATAAAAGAAACCGTGCAGTCGCTTTACATTCATCCGAATCGTCATTAAACAGGGTCGCGTTCTCCAATTTTTTCAATGAAAACTAGTGGAACGCTGGTTGCTGATATCGGTAACACGTATTTTCGTCTGCCGAAATGGCGGCGATTTGAATGTCACCACACTTTGCGTGAGATGTGACTGCATGAGTAAATCGGATGGCGCGATGATTGAGGCGATCGGCCTCAGCAAATTTTACGGACCGTTTGCGGCGACACAGGACGTCACTTTTTCGGTTCCGAAGGGGCAGGTTGCGGCGTTTCTCGGCCCCAACGGTGCCGGGAAGTCGACGACGATGAAGTTGTTGACTGGTTTTCTGGCTCCCACTTCTGGAACAGCCAAAATCGGTGGGCTCGACATGTCGACCGACCGATTGAAGGCGGCCGAAATCCTGGGTTACCTTCCGGAAAACGGCCCCCTTTACCTTGAGATGACACCTTCATCGATTCTCAAATTCCTGGGTGAAGCCCGCGGAATGAGCGGCAGTCGGCTGCGTGATCGGCTGGAGTTTGTCGCTCAAAAGTGTTCTCTCAAAGGAGTTTGGGGGAAACCGATTGGAAAGTTGTCAAAGGGTTTTCGGCAGCGAGTCGGGATGGCTCAGGCTCTGCTCCACGACCCTCAGATTTTGATTCTGGACGAACCGACAAGTGGTCTTGATCCGAATCAGACGCACGATGTGCGGGAACTGATTCTGAGCCTGGCGAAAACGAAAACGATCCTGCTTTCGACCCATATTTTGACGGAAGTCAAAGCAGTCTGTAACCGGGTGATCCTGATCAATGATGGCCGGATCGTGCTTGACGGTTCGGTCGCTGATCTTGAACACGGCGGTGAGGGAATGGACAGGCGATTCCGTGAATTGACCGGTTCAGCCCGTTGAAAATCCTGCTGATTGCGTTTCCTCGACGATGGGAAAGTGAGGAACCGATCGCTGAGTGTACTGATATTTTGGTGACAGGGCTAAAGCCCCTGGTAATATTTTGTGTCGTTCCGAGGTGCGTTGCCTCGGTATCGTGGTGGACCAGGTCACAAGGTCCACCCTGAATTGACCTGCAACTGTTTCTCAATTCGACAGGGATCGCCCACAGATGCGTTCGCATGTTGTCCTCGCGGTCTTCAAACGCAACTTCTGGAGCTACTTCTCCGGAGTTATCGGTTATCTATTTATCGTGGTGTTCGTCTTCCTGGGTGCCTTTGCCGCCTTCCAGGAAAAGTTCTTTGCGAACAACGTCGCCAGCCTCGATCAATTGAACGAGTGGTTTCCGCAATTGCTGCTGTTCATCATTCCTGCCATTACGATGGGGATCTGGTCAGAAGAGCGAAAACTTGGCACGGAAGAGTTATTGTTCACGCTTCCCGTTTCTGATCTGGAAGTGCTGATCGGCAAATACCTTGCCGTAGTCGCCGTCTACACCGTTGCTCTCGTCTTTTCGTTAACCAACGTTTTGATCCTGAAGTTTATCGGCTCCCCTGATCCGGGTCTGATTTTTACCAACTACCTCGGATACTGGCTGGAGGGCTGTGCCTTGTTGGCTGCCGGCATGGTCGCATCACAACTGACGAGCAACGCAACGGTTGCTTTCGTACTAGGCTCCGCAATCTGTGCGATCCCGGTCTTTGCTGGTCGGCTTTCATTTCTGCTGAAGTCATTTGTCCCCGAGGGAGTTGCTGAAGGACTGAGTCTTTCATCGCAGTTCAAGCCTTTTGGACTGGGGTTAATTCCTTCGCAGGGGGTGTTCTATTTCCTCGGCCTGACCGGATTGATGTTGTATCTGAATTACATTTTGATCGGGCATCGACATTGGAGTGGCGGGGTCAAAGGGACCAACATGGGGGCTCATTACCTTGTGCGTGCCGTTTCGTTGTTGCTGATGCTGCTCGGGGTTGGTGCGGTTTTCTCACGTGTGGGTGCGAGTGCCTCGGATTGGACCTCGGAAAAGCTGTATTCATTCAGTCCTACGACGAAACAGGTCCTGAAAGATCTGAAAAGTGATCGCCCTGTGACGATTCAAGCATTCGTCAGCCGGACCCCTCCTCGAGATTATGTGACGGTCAAGAGTACTCTGCTGGGTTTGCTCGGCCAGTACCGCCAGGGGACATCGAATGTGACCGTCCGAGTCGTTGAAGTTGACCCATCGAGCGAACAGGCGGACGAAGCGAAGCAATTTGGTATTGAAGCTCGCGACATTCAGTTCGAGCGTGAAGGACGATTGCTTGTTGAAAAAGTCGTCATGGGGGCTGTGATCAACAGTGGCTCCAACGAAATTGTCATCCCTCACTTCGGCAAGGGAACGCCGATTGAATACGAGCTGACTCGTTCGATTCAAGTTGCGGCTAATGAAAAACGCAAAACGGTCGGAATCCTGGAAAGCGATGCGAAGTTGACCGGCGGTTTCGACATGTCGTCGTTCCGTCAGTCGCCCGAATGGCGGTTCGTCTCCGAACTGAAGAAGTCTTATAACGTCGAAACGGTTTCGGGGGCATCGCCCATTGATGAATCGAAATATGACGTGCTCATTTCCGTTCTTCCTTCATCGCTGGGGATGAATGAACTGAATAACCTCGTCGCTTATGTCCAGAAGGGTAAGCCAGTCTTAATCCTGGACGACCCGTTCCCAGCGTCGAACCCTCAACTTGCGCCACGCCAGCCGAAACCGAAGGCGGGCGGCAACCCGATGATGAGCATGGGTATGCCAAACGAACAGAAAGCGTTCGGCGGCAAGGCAACGCCGCTCGTTGACCTGCTTGGAATCGAGTGGGTTTTCGATGAAATCGTTTGGGACAGCACATCGCTCTACCTGCACCCGGAATACGAAAAACTTCTGCGTGAAGAAATCGTTTCCGTCAGCACGGCAAGTGAAAATTCGAAAGCCTTTGACCTCGACAGCCCTGTCACTCGCAGCTTGCAGGAAGTGATGCTGTTCTTTTCGGGTTCGATCAGAGAACGAGAAGTGAAGAAAGGCCAGGAGAAGTCACTCGAGTTTCGACCGCTGCTCGTTACCGGCAGGAATTCGGGAGTCCTGGAATGGGACGAGCTTGTAAAAAGCTCAATGTTCGGCATGAACGTGGACCCAAACCCCAAGCGATCTTCGGACGATGCATTGCACGTTCTGGCCGCTCAAATTACTTCGACGAAGGACGCGAAAGGGGATAAGATCAATGTGATTTACGTCGCTGACACCGACGTTATCTCTGACTTCTTCTTCCATCTTCGTGAATCGAAACAGTTTAACCTTGATCTCGACAACGTGACGTTTGTCTTAAACGCTGTCGATCAGTTGGCTGGTGACACCGCAATGATTGATTTGCGAAATCGACGTCCAAAAGTTCGTACGCTGACTTCGATCGAACGGCAAACGAAAGCGTTCAACAAAACGGCAACGGAAGAACGCAAGTTAGCCGCTGATGAAGCCAAGCAAGCGATGAAAGATGCCAAGGCTCGATTTGCTGAAAAGGCCGAGAAGATCAAGAAAGACGACTCGCTCGACGAAGACAGCAAGATGCAGCAATTGATGATGGCGAATCAGGAAGAGTCTCGACGAGTGGAAGTCGAAGAATCCAACATCAATCAGACAAAAGATAAGAAGATCGAAGCCAGCAAGAACAAGATGGACCGGCTGACACGTGAAGTGGAACGTAGTTACTACACGCGATCACTGCTGGCCTCCCCCATTCCGGCGATCATCCTGGGATTACTGGTCTGGTTAATCCGTAAGAACAATGAACAACGGGACATTTCACCGACTCGTCGAGTCGGTGCCAGGTCCTGAGGTCCAACAATACAACAGGTGTTTTCGGTCGCCCGCGGATGACCGAAAACTCTTTCCCTAACCGTTTTCATCCCGCAGGAGCTTCGTTATGAACGAAACCGTGCGAACGTCGATTTTTGTTGCTGGTGCGGCTTTGTCATTACTTGCCGCCAGTATCCTTGGCCCTGCTGTACCAAAGGTACCGGCTGAGTTCAGCCAGGTCGGCAGTCTGTTTTTCCCCGAGTTCAAGGAACCGGATGACGCGAAGTCGTTGCAGGTTGTGAGCTACAACTCCGACACCGCCACGCTACGGATTTTCGGAGTTGAACAGGGGCCGGATAATATCTGGCGCATTCCTTCTCGCAACAATTATCCCGTCGACGGCAAGGAACGCCTCGGCAAGACTGCCACGTCGATTCTCGGCATCAAACGAGAAACTCTGGCGGGACAACGAAAAAGCCAGCACATTGAATTTGGTGTACTCGACCCGTTGAGCGAAGTCAGCGATTACAAGGGGGTTGGCAACCGTGTGACGTTGAAAGATGGAAAAGACGGCAAGACTCTGGCGGACCTCATTATCGGCAAGGAAGTCAAAGGGAGAAATGGCTTCTTTTATGTTCGCAACCCGGCTGAGGATCAGACCTATATTGCGAAGGTCAGCATTGATGTTTCAACGAAGTTCGCAGACTGGATCGAGCCTGACCTGTTGAAGCTGGAAGGTTCGAAACTGCGAACTGTCGTGATCGAAAAGCATAGCGTCGAATTCACGCCAGAAGGCGGGAAAATGACCGGCAAAGAATCGAACACTCTGACACGAGCGAGTTCAACCGACAAGTGGAAGCTCGACGACATTGACGAAGCAAAGGAAGAAGTCAACGAAGACGAAGTTCGCAAACTGATCCAGGCATTAGATGACCTGAAGATTGTTGGAGTTCGTCCCAAGAATGAACGGCTGAAAAAGAGTCTTATCGACGAAGCAGGGCTCAGGCTCGACGACCGAACCCGACGCGAGATGGAAGAGATGGGATATTTCATTGTCCCACTCCAAAACCGCAAGGGAATGAAGATGATTTCCCAGGAAGGTGACCTGACTGCGGTCACGGAACAGGGTGTTGCTTATGACTTACATTTCGGCGCAGCTTTCACTGGAAGCGAAGAAGAGGTCGAAGCGGGCTTTATCAAGCAGAGCGACGATAAGCCGGAAAGTGAAAAGAAGTCGGAAGAGGCTGAAGACGATAAAAAGCCAAATTCGAAGAAGATCAAAAGCCGTTATTTGTTTGTTCAAGCGCAGTTCAGCCCTGAAGCCCTTGGACCAAAGCCCGAAGAACCTGTGAAGCCGGAACCCCCTGCAGACGAGGAAGCCAAGCCGGATGCCGCTGCTGATGCAGGAGCTGCTGAGAATGCAGCCGACAAGCCTGATCCTAAAAAGG
>JBAXBD010000427.1:0-5729 GCA_037142165.1 Schlesneria sp.
CCCCCGATCATCCTTCGGTCCCGAAAGCATTGCAGGCCCGAGGGGCTCAGTTCAACGGCACGACCTGGCTCGATCGAACGAATTATTACGAGACCCTGCCGGCCAACGATGATAACCTGGAATTTGCTATTCGGCTGGAAGCCGATCGCATGCTGAACAGCTATGTGAAGGGTGAAGACCTGGCATCAGAAATGACCGTCGTTCGCAATGAATTCGAACGGGGCGAAAATAATCCACATCAGATTCTTGGTCAGCGGATCATGAGTGCCGCTTTCAACTGGCACAACTATGGCCAATCGACGATCGGCAACCGAGCCGACATTGAACGAGTCCCCGTCGAAAATCTGCGACAGTTCTACAAAAAGTATTATCAGCCCGATAACGCGATGGTTGTCATTGCAGGTCGGTTCGAAGAGAAAAAAGCATTGGAGTTTGTCGGAAAGTATTTCGGTTCAATTCCGAAGCCTGAACGAAAACTGGATCTGACATATACCGAAGAACCACCCCAGGATGGCGAACGAACGGTGACATTACGCCGAGTGGGCGAAGTCAGCGTGGTCGGAGCGGTCTATCACATTCCGTCGGGAGGTCACCCCGATTTTGCTCCGATCGATGTCCTCGAATCTGTCTTGACGATGACACCCTCGGGCCGGCTGTACAAGGCATTGGTCGAACAGAAAAAGGCAGCGAGTGTTTCCGGTGCCGCTTATGCGCTGCACGATCCGGGTGTCTTGCGACTGATGGCAGAAGTCGCCTCCGGAAACACACCCGAAGCGGTGCTCGACGGCCTGCTCGACACGCTTCAGTCGGTCATTGACCAGGGGGTTAAAGATGAAGAAGTCGAACGCGCGAAACAGCGTCTCTTGAAACAGCGCGAGCAGGAAGCGTCAGATTCTCAGCAATTGGCGATCCATCTTAGTGAATGGGCCGCTCAAGGGGATTGGCGGCTTTATTTCATGTACCGTGATCGACTTGAACAAGTCACCGCCAAAGATGTCAATCGCGTCGCCCGGGCTTATTTGCAACCAAGCAACCGAACGGTCGGAGTCTATTATCCAACCAAAGAAGCTCAGCGAACATTGATCCCCGCTTCGCCAAATCTGTCCGAGATGATTGGCGAATACAAAGGGCGAAGCGATACGTCCGTGGGTGAAGCATTTGACGTTAATCCCTCCAAAATCGAAGCGCGGACGAAGCGGACCTCGATTGACGGAATTAAGGTCGCCCTGCTGCCGAAAAAGACTCGCGGAAACACAGTCGTCCTGAAACTGAATCTGCGTTACGGCGACGAGAAATCTCTGTTTGGAATGAGCAAGATTGCCGAGTTCCTGCCGTCAATGATGACCAAGGGCACAAAGCTGATGCCTCGTCAGCTGCTTCAGGATCGATTGGACAAAAACCTCGCCACTCTGGGGGCATCAGGATCGGCTGGCGATGCCTCATTTAGTATCCAGACCAAGCGAGACAAGTTGCCTGCGGTCATTGACCTGTTGCGACAAGTATTACGGGAACCTGTCTTTCCATCGACCGAACTCGATATCCTCAAACAGGGGCATCGAGCGGATCTCGAACAAGGATTGACCGATCCGCAGCAACTGGCGCTCAAGACTGTCCGTCGAGCTCTGAATCCTTATCCCGCTGGCGATGTCCGCTACTACCCCACGGGAGAAGAAGAAATCCGATCGACAGACGAAGTCGATGTGAATGCAATTAAAAAGCTGTATTCGGACTTCCTCGGATCGCATGCAGGTCAACTCGTCGTCATCGGCGACTTCGATGAAGAAGCGACGATGACCGCTCTTTCCGGGTTTCTGAAAGGCTGGAAATCAAAACTCCCTTACGAACGAATTCCTCGAAGTGGCGACGTCAGCGTGAAAGCCGATCTCGTCAAGATTCCGACTCCTGATAAGGCCAATGCGTTTTACTTCGCGGGGGGAGTCATCCCCATCCGCGACGATCACCCCGATTATCCGGCATTGGTCATAGGAAACTATATCTTCGGTGCGGGAGCACTTTCATCACGCCTGGGCGATCGCATCAGACAACGCGAAGGACTTTCATACGGCGTCGGTTCATCGCTGGTCGCGAGCTCGCTCGATACGCGCGCGACCATGACCATGTACGCGATTTACAATCCATCGAATCTCGAAAAGATTGTGACCGGAATTAAAGAAGAACTCGACAAATTCCTGGAGTCAGGAGTCACTCAAAAAGAACTCGACGATGCTCGTAAAGGCTTCCTCCAAGGCCAGGAAGTAATGCGAACAGAAGATTCGAGACTTGCTAGTGTTCTGGAATCAACCCTGCTGGCAGAACGCACGATGGAATATTATTCCGAAATGGAACAGGGGATCGTCGAACTGACGCCAGAAAAGGTCGTGGAAGCGTTCCGTAAACACGTTGACCCCAAACGAATCCTCACCGCCGTCGCTGGCGACTGGGACGCCGCAGCGAAGGCAAAGACAAAGTAGCGGAAAATCGGCGGCTGGAAGCCGCCGTTACGTACCGGTGGCTTCCAGCCGCCGAACTCAACAGGCCGCCAGGCAATTCAACGATTAGCAGGTTTTTTGTGGTTGATTTCAGGAGAAACCTGAAATCGACCTGAACGGACAAAACTTCACGTTGCAGGTTACAAAGGCAAAGAGCAAACTCTTTTTTGTGACAAGTTGGTTTCGGAATACCTTGATTTTCGGAAATGATCATGAAACGCTGTTCCTCAAATCCTCGTTCGCATCGCCGTCACGGATTCACGTTGACGGAAGTCTTGCTGGTGCTGGCAATCCTTGGCGTTATCGCAGCTATGGTGATTCCCAACTTGATTGGCCAGCAGAAAGTTGCGTTGGTTCGACAGACAAAAGTCAACATTTCTGGTTTTGAGCAAATCGCCAAACAATATGCGGTCGCTCACGATGGAGATTTTCCAACGGATGTCAACCAGATGCTGAATCCCGGTCAAGGGGCTGACGGCAAACCGATGGCAGCCTTCGCCGAAAAACTTCCCAAGGATGCCTGGAACCAGCCACTGAACTACCAGTATCCCAACAGCAAGTCGAATATCGACAAGCCAGCAATCTGGTCGTCAGGACCTAACAAGCAGAACGAAGATGGCGGCGGCGATGACATCAATAACTGGTCCGAGTGA
The DNA here is from genome assembly GCA_037142165.1 of Schlesneria sp. Lineage (GTDB taxonomy): Bacteria > Planctomycetota > Planctomycetia > Planctomycetales > Planctomycetaceae > Schlesneria. The sequence continues at coordinate 3,143 of JBAXBD010000427.1, forward strand.
TCCTCAAGACCAGGGTTATTGATCTCGTCAATTACACCAGGATCGGCAGCAGCGGCACTGAGCCGTGTTGAATCTCTTGAGTGACAATGCTACCGATCAGCGTTGTCGGAGTGCAGTCTTCGACCGTGATCGACGTCAACGATCCTGCCAGACGCGGATTACCGTTGAAGACAACGATTCGGTCGCATGTTGTGCGACCGGTCAACTGAACGGGGCCAGTCAACGATGCTGAATCGCCCCGTTTGACTTCCGATTTACTGGGGCCTTCGACCAGTACTTCGACTTCGCGGCCAATAAACGCTGCGTTGTCTTCAGCGCTGATCTGGTTTTGCAGAGCGAGCATTTCCTGGTTTCGATGCCGCTTGACCTCTTCGGGAATGTCATCGACCAGTAAGTCGTGCGCCTTTGTACCAGGTCGAGGACTGTACTTGAAAATGAAACTGTTCTTGAACCGGCATTCGCGGATCACGTCCATGCTCTTTTGATGAGCCTCTTCGGTCTCACCACAAAAACCGACGATAAAGTCGCTTGAAACTGAGGCTTTCGGCAAAGTTGATCGAATACGACCGAACATTTCCCGATAGTCTTCAATCGTATAACCACGTTTCATCCGCTTCAGCATTTCATTACAGCCCGACTGAGCGGGGACGTGCAGATATTGCGCACACTTTGGCAAGTCTCGGACTGCTTGAAGCAGGTCGTCGGTCATGTCCTTGGGAAAGTTCGTCACGAACTTCAGTCTGAGAATTCCGTCGACGTCGTGAATCGTTTCCAGCAGATCGGCCAGGCGGTACTGTTTTCCGTCCTGGGTGACCTTGTAGCTGTTGACAGTCTGGCCCAGCAGAGTGACTTCCTTGACTCCCTGGTCAGCAAGAACCTTCACTTCATGCAGGATATCTCGCGGCGGACGGCTTTGTTCCGGACCGCGGGTCATCGGTACGACGCAGTAAGTGCAAAATTTGTCGCAACCAATCATGATCCGAACGAATGCCTGATAGGGCGACGGCCGCATTTCAGGTTCGCGAAGGGGATCGTAGCTCTGGAAGCTGTCGCTCACTTCCGCGCGTGATCCTTCCTTGCGGTCCAGGCTGACCGCCAGTGAGCGTTCCCGATGTTGCCGAGCCGCGTCGATCAGTTTTGGAACTTCGGCAAGCTGGCCTGTACCGACTACCATGTCGACGTGGGGAGCGCGTTGAAAGACCAGTTCCTGATCTTTCTGTGCCATGCAACCTAATACACCGATCACCTGATTCGGTCGCGAAAGCTTACTGTATTTCAACCGACCGAGAGCCGAGTAAATCTTGTGCTCGGCGTGTTCGCGGACGCTACATGTGTTGAACAGAATTGTGTCCGCTTCCCGGATATCATCCGTCAGACTGTAGCCCTCTTTGCGCAGTGCTCCTACAACCAGTTCGCTGTCGAGCATATTCATCTGACAGCCGACCGTCTCGATAAAGAGTTTTCCGTTGTGGTCTGTCATTTCAACCTTTCACTCGTTCTACGTACTCATCCGTCTGAAACATTCAAGGATAACATAAGCCATTGACGCATGGAATCGTCAGTTTTCAGGCGAAATGACTTGACAGTTCATTGATTTCATTTAACTTGGCGGTGCAAAGCGATTTGTTCGTTCGGTTGCAAATCGTCAAACATTTAACATGTTCCGGGGTCGTGTCATGCAAAGTCCGCTTGAACTGGCTGACGCCATGTCACAGATTGCCGATATTAGTCGAACTCTGGCACGGACGGAAACTTTTCGCGGGTATCGGTCGCTGACCGTCGCGTGGACAAGTCTGTTTGCGTTCCTCGGTGCCGCCATTCAGATCGTCTGGGTTCCGGCGCCGCTGGAAACGCCGGCAAAATACTTAACGGTCTGGATCGGGCTGGCAGTAATTGGCCAGATTTTCAGTGGTCTTGAAATTCTGGTCCGCGCTCGCCGCAGCCCGTCCACGTTGACCAGGCAATTGTCATGGCTGGCTGTCGAACAATTCCTTCCCTGTCTTTTGGTCGGTGCGGCCGTGACATGGGGAATTGCGTCGTTTGCTGTAGAACAACTCTGGCTGCTTCCAGGTTTGTGGAGTCTTGTATTTGGACTCGGGGTGTTCGCCTCTGCCCGATTGCTACCGCGTGAAGTGATCTGGGTTGCGATTTGGTATTTGATCACTGGTTGCATCGTGCTCGCGGTCGCCAGAGGCCCCTATGCGTGTTCACCCTGGGCCATGGTTTTGACGTTTGGGATCGGACAAGCCGCGATCTCATGCATCTTGTACTGGCGATTAGAGAAAAGTTATGACCCGCAAACGGAATGATGAAATTCAATCTCAGCCCGAAGACGAATCGGCTCCCTCAACGTCGACCGGCGGGCGGTTCGCCTACGACGGTCTGGAACGAGCAATCCACGAGAAAGCTCGACTCGGGATCATGGCGTCACTCGTCACACATCCCGACGGACTGCTGTTCGGCGACCTCAAAGAACTCTGTTCGTTAACGGACGGTAACCTCAATCGTCACCTGAAGGTATTGACGGAAGCGGGCTTGGTGGAAATCTGGAAGGGCTCAAAAGCCAATCGGCCGCAAACGTTGTGTC
>JBAXBD010000428.1:0-5694 GCA_037142165.1 Schlesneria sp.
ATTCGCGAAGTTCGAAAACTCAGCCAATTCGTCAGCCCACTACTTCGACAGTCCCAATGCCAAGCGGAAAAGAAATCAATCATTGCGTCTTGTCGGTTCTTGACGCATTTTCTTCGTTCGCTAGTCCAACGTGCGAGCGAGGGACGAACGTTGCCTTCAAAAGATCCCTCGCTTGCGCGTCGGGCTAACGTTTATGTCGGTGAAGAGAAGTTCCCTTCGCTGGGAGTCCTGCCGGTATACAGATTCAAGTCCCGTTACCATCAGAAGCCGCGCATCATTCCGGTGATTCGATCTTTAAGAACGGAGAATCGTCAAACGGCGTTTCGATCTTCATTTGGGACAGCATTTGTGTCGCGACATCGTCGGGAAAATCCGTGGTGATCGAGAACCGGATTTGACCTTCTTTTTCTTTGGCAGCGACTTTTGCTTTTAAGGCAGCGATCGCCTGGCTGATCATTGAAAAGACGACGAGTGTGTCCGTGAATGGCAGGTCGGTCAGGTCGTCTTTGACTCCGACCGAAAAGTACTGCAATCGTAGCTCCGATATCGACATTCCTTCAATCGGTTCTGTTGCTCGCACGGTGTATTCGAACACGGTGGTTCGTTGCCAGTTCTCCAGGATCGATTGCTGAATTCGAACACATCGATTCATTCTCGACTGATTGAATGATTCAGCCATCGTTCTCACTTTTTGTTGATTGGAAATCGGTTGACGATCGTCAGCCTCATGTCACACAGAGACACCCTTTTTGACAAACATCATCAAGATCGTCAATGAAAAGTCACAAGACCACGGGCTTGGAATCGACGTTGATTTGTCGGGGAACCCCTTTCGATTGAATCTCTTTCCTGCGTCGTTCGATTTCGTCCGCATCGTTGTTGCGGTTCAATTGGCGAAGGACCGACTCGTAGTTATACAGAATGAACAGTAAATACGGATGGTCCGAACCGACTTGAAGTTCAGCCAATTTCAATGAGCGTGCCAGACATTTTTCAGCTTTTAATAATTCGCCACGATCGGAATAGATGAGACCCAGATTGTTCAATGGTCCGGAAAGGCTGGAATGATTTGGTCCATGGATCGCCTCAAAACGTGCGATGGCTTGTTCAATAAGTGGTTCGGCTTCCGTTGGCCGTCCCCGTTCCAGCAAGATCGCTGCCAACGAATTTTGAACTTCAGCGATTTGCAGCGGATCTGAACCTGGGTTCTTTTCAACAATTTCCAATGCTCGACGAAGAGTAACTTCTGCATCGCGTTGTTTATCCTGACCGTTCTGGGCTAGCGCCAGTCGGTGAAGCGATCTGACGAGGAATGGATTTGTCGTTCCCAGGATTCTTTCCAGAATCTCGTGAGACTGGCGAGCCAGACGTTCTGCAGAAACAAAGTCGCCCTGATCGGAATACAGCTTGCTGAAATTACCTAGAGCCGTCGCAACGAGGTGGTGATCACTGCCGAGCACGTCTTCGCGAATTGTGATGACTCTTCGATAGAGCGGTTCGGCTTCCGCATAGCGTCCTTGCGTGTGATAGAGTAGCGCCAGCCCGTTAAGACAATCAGCGATACGCTCACGTTGCTGGTACCGTTCGGATGATTTCTCAAACAGATCAATCGCGCGTTTCAGTTGCGATTCGGCTTCGGCGTATTGCCCGCGTATTGATGCCAGTGTCCCCAAGTGACCCAGGGAATCGGCGACATCGACGTCTTCGAGTCCAAGTTCCTGCTCCTGGAGTTCCAGAACCTGGCGAAACAGTTGTTCTGATTCGTCATACCGAGCCTGTTTCTCCAGCACCTCTGCCAGCAATTGACTGAAGCTCGCTTTGAGAAGTGTGCTTGCCTTGTCTGAATCTTTCAGCAATTCAATGACGCGGCGCAGGTGTTTTTCCGCGTTCACATTTTCGCCAGAGGCAAGGCAAATCTGCCCCAGTCGCCACAAGCAGATCCAATGATCATAGTCATTCTTTTGAGGTAGTTTCTCCATCGTTTTTAGCGATTCGGTCAGCGTCTCTTTTGCTTCGGTGAGTTTTCCTGCCCTGCATTGCAGCCAGCCGAGTGTGCTCATCTGCGATGCCACTTCGGCAGAACCAGTTCCCGAAGTCTTCTCGGCAAGCGTGACCAGTTGCTGCTGTAGAACTTCGGCCGGTAAGATCTTTTCTTGCGAAATCAAGACTTTGATCAGCATCTCGAGCGTGAGAAGATGATCATCCCTGTGATCAACACCGAGCGTTTTGCGGATCGACAATGCACGTCGATAATATTCCTCGGCTTCCGACGGATTGCCACGTAATCGTTCCCAGTCACCGAGGCCGTTGAGAGCATATCCAACTTCATAGGAATTTGGCCCACAGACAACATTGCCAATTTCAATGGCACGATTGAAACAGGTATCAACGTCGTCGGTGATCGACTGCGCCAAGCGAAAGTGGCCGACATTATTAAGGCCCCTCACCAAATCGACTCGTAGAGATTCATGTTTTTCTGCTTCTTCGACAGCGGCACGATAATGGCGTTCGGTCTCTGCGTAATTCTCTGAATCCTTAGCTAACTCTGCGGCATTCACATGCTTTCGCAACTCGCTCCGCGAGACCCCCGTCTTCGCCGTTAAACGTTGCATGATTTGACCGTTGTCAGCTTTTCGGAACAAGAACTGAACTGGTTTGCCATCGAAAACGTCACCCGACAGTTGGGATGCATAGTTCTCGTAGTATTTCAATAAGTGCTGGTCATCCCAGACGCCGTTTTCAAAGAAAACCGAGATTAAAAAGTCCTTACCACTTTTGGCGAGAATGAAACTATGGCTTGTTCCTGGTTCAAACCATTTTTCGTTCTTGAGGTATTCCCCAAGTCTCCGGGCCTCATCCCTGGTCGCGCCACTCGTATAATAAATCTCGCCGTTCTGTCCGACTGCGATCCGGTTTTCCCACGCAATCGGGGGCAACAAATTGATTCCGGCAACCCCCTCCAAGAGTCCAGCGGCCATCAGGCTTCCGAGAAGTCCCAAGCCGAAAGAACTGAGTCCCGACCCTAACTCGCCCCCGTCCGTTTTGTGGTGACGTACGAGATGTCCCTGTAATACCTTGGCCACAGTACCCGTGACGGCCGAGATGACGAATGACCACGCTAGCCAATTATCGAGAAGCCCGTCGGTAACTTTCACGAAAAAAAGTAGTGCCATGGCACCAATCAGCATCACACACATCGCTGGCACGCGACGCCCAAGCACCCAGTAGTTGATTGCCATGACCAGCGAACCGCCGAGAATCCCTCCCCAGAACCCAGCCGAGGCGACAGCCAATGCGGAATATATACGGTAATTCGGACGAACCGCAGGAGTGAACTCTAACGTCGGCGGTAAAATGTCGTCAGTCGTCAATTCATGCGGAGGAGAAGCGTCGTCGGTAGTTTCGACAACTGTGTACGATGGCTCTTCGTTCAACCGAGCTTGATCGACGTCGTCCGAGTTTGGTTCTTGCAAAGATTCCGCCGCTTCTATCGGCGCAATATGAAGATCCTCGGAGTCATTTGTCGCATTGGGCGGCTCGTTCGGAAGTTCCATTGGATCTTTTCCGCCAATCAAATTTCTAATGACTTAAAAGCGGCGAACGCGATCGTTGGTCGCCGTTCACAGGCAATTTAGGGGGACAGACCCATTTTCATGGGCAAACGATGAATGCGATGCCATCTGGTCACCTGGGCTCACCATTTTTTGCCACGAAAATGCGTCAGTCCCCGGCCCGTGAATGGTTTGGGACACAGTACAGTTGAGCAAGTTCGCTTTCAACGTTTTTTCAACGATCCTGTTGAAAATCGATCGAATACGTTTTGAATTTGCTCATTCCGTTTGGGTATCGTCAGGATTGGAATTAACAGAATCTACGGAAGTGCCACTTCAAACCTCTCCACTCGCGATCAGCAGACCAATTTGGCAACCTTGCAGAAAGTTCGGAACGTGAAGCCACTCTTTCACCGTGTGGATGTCTCGCTGGCCGCATCCAAGTGTCACCGTTGGAAATCCATGAGCCGTCATCCAGTTCGCGTCGAGGCCACCATTTCCCACACAAAGTTCGGGGGTCAAACCGACTCGTTCGATGGCCGACCTGGCAATCGAAACGACCGCTTCTTTTGGGTCGAGACGGAATGATTCGTACTTGAGGTCCGCGTTGAAGGTGACTCGCCCAGTCTTGCCGTCCGCTGACTTCAGTGATTTTGCTGCCTTCACGAATGCCTTTCGATACGCCTCCGCGATCTTCTTGCGAAAGACGGGATCGTGACTGCGGGCCTCGGCTTTCAATGTAAGTTTCGGCGTGACCACATTGGTTGCTTCGCCGGCGTTCATAATACCAACGTTGCTTGTTCCTCGGTGCTTCCCTTTTTCGATCAAGCCATGCCAACCGTTTTGGGTAAGGTCCGAAATGGCTAAAGAGGCGATGACGATCGCATTGATACCTCGTTCGGGATGAACGCCGGCATGGCTGGCAAGTCCCTCGATTTCAATTTCAATCGCATAGTCACCTGTGGCACCGATAATCACATTCCCGGGATCGCCACCATCCCAATTGAAGCAGAGTTCGGGTGACCGAAGTTTGTTCGCCGTGACAAATCTCGCTCCGTAAAGACCGATTTCTTCCTGGACGGGAAAGAAGAGCGTGATAGGTGGATGAGGTCTTTTTTGCCGAAGCAGTTCCAGTGCTGCTGTCAGGACCACGGCGACCCCCGCTCGATTGTCTCCCCCCAGACCGGTTGACGGATCAGTGGATCGAATGACATCCCCATCTAGTTTCGGTTGGCAACCCACACAGATCGGTACGGTATCGAGATGTGCCATCAGCAGCCGGCGGGGCCCCTTTTTTGTTCCCGGAAGATTAACGATCAGGTTTCCAACCTCGCCACCACCGGGAATTTCTTGAGTCGACTTGTCGATGGTGATGTTCGATGGCGTGACACCCGCCTCAAGAAGTTTCGTACGAATCAACTCAACGATTCGGCCTTCCTGTTTGCTGCGCCCCGGAACGGCCATCAGCTCCTGAACAAGTTTCACTGCCGCTGCCTGGTCAAACTCTGTTAACAGTTTCATGGACCCGTCTGCCATCAGAAAACCCTCTTCAAATTCCTTCTGGATTAGTTCCGCGATTTTGATCGGGAACGTATATTGCGAAGCACGTTTGTAACGCAGAATCGGCGTTACGAAAACCTGATGCATGAGAACAGCAACAAATCGCCCCGTTGATTGTCAATCTGTTTAGCAGTTTCAACAGTCGTTTTGTGAACGATCCAACCAGCGTTGAGCGAGACCGGGAATCCAATGTCACAGACAATTTACGAAGCTGCAGGAGGGCGACAGGCGATTCTCGATCTGGCACATGCCTGGCACACTCGATGTCTGGCCGATCCGATTGTCAGCCACGCGTTCTCGCACGGATTCCATCCTGAACACACCGAGCGACTTGCTGCCTACTGGGCTGAGGCACTCGGCGGGCCAACGGAATACACCGAATCGATGGGAAACGAGTCCATCGTGGTTCGAATGCATTCGGGAAACGGCGAGCATCGGGAGATGGACGAGCGAGCGGAAGCCTGTTTCGCTCAGGCACTTGAAGACACTGGTCTCTCCAGCGACCCACGCCTGCGATCAACACTGATTACCTACTTTCATTGGGCAAATCAGACGATGTCATCTCACCCACTGCAATCAGACC
>JBAXBD010000429.1:0-5689 GCA_037142165.1 Schlesneria sp.
TGGAAGCCGCAGCTACGGCTTGTGCTACGCCGTTTTCGACTTGCAAAAACTGACAGCCTCTCCGCGTGATGAGCATGCGTCGGAAACGATTCGAGCGTTGCCGACGGTTCGGGGCAGATATTCCGTTTGAATTTTTGAATTTGGAAGGTGCGGATTATAATTTGGCAGGTTCTCGAACAGTGCTCATCACGCGGAGAGGCTGTCAGTTTTTGTAGTGTGGGCTTTAGCCCGCACGAGATGTTGTTTCTCACGCGCTGAAGCCCATGCTACGGGCTGTGGCTCGCCATTCTCTACTTACAAATACTGATAACCTTGGAGCGATGATGGCTACTTTGGTCTGAGGCAAAGCCTCATCGGAGTCTTCGGAGACGTAGTGCCGTATCTGTGGTCGAGGCAATCGATGAGCATTGGGTGACCGAGGTCGGTCACCCAATGGCACACGAATTTGGTTTGGACAACGCAATACGATCAGCGGTAATAAACGCCAAAACCAGGGGCGGTATATCCATAGCGGACTCGACCTCGAGGGCCGACGACTGTGTAAGGATATGCAGGAGGCCCATAGACAATGGGAGCAGGTGCAGCGATCACACGGGGTGGAAATGGTGAAACAACAACCGGTGGAGGTGCGACCACAACGGGTGGATAGGCATAGACCGGTGGGCCGTAGGGGCCATAGAAACCACGGTTGTATCGTACCCACGGGTTAGCAGAAGCACTGCCGATCATGGTGAGACTGAATAACGCGGCCATGGTGATCAGTTTGAATTGCGACATGATGCTTTCCTTAAATGACGCCGATCGATCAGTGGCGATCGTGACTTTGATCTGGTCGAGCTTTTGCGTTGAAAAACACAACCGGCAAAATCCTCCACTCAGCGCATTCTAACAAATGACATGCTGAGAATGAGATCTGATCTACCGAAGGTTAGTAAAAATTAAGCTGTCCGTTCACGGTGAGGAAAGCTCCCGAACTCATCTGCTAGTGCCAGACCCGTGTAGGATGTCACTTCAAGGAAACATGGGTTCCACTGAATACTGTGCCACTGCTTGACGGTCTTCCGTCAAGCAGTGCTCTTCTCAGGACTCCAGAGAGGCCTTGCCTCAAAGCAACGTCGCCTTTATCGCGCCGAGGTGATCAACTTTTATCGCTCGAAAACGGCGAGTCACAAGACGTAGCTGCGGCTTCCAGCCGCAGAAAAAGGGACGGAGGCTGGAAGCCTCCGCTACGAAAAGTGACAGCCTCTCCGCGCGTTGAAGAGTCCGAGGGCTTACGCCTCTCGGATCGCCTGGATAACGCCCGAACGATGATCTCATTCTGATCCCATCGTGCGACGAGCGTAAACCGGCTTTGCACGGTGTTACATCCGGAATAACCGGCAAGGTCCATAGGCTGGTCTTGAGAAATTGGAGAAAATGTTACGGATTTCCCTAAAGATTTGCCTTGGGTCTGCCGCGACCTAGGTTTTCTCCGCCATACCTCGACTGTACGGGGTATTCGACACGAACCGAAGGAAGCCGCGAAATGTACCCAATTGAATTCGACGCGTGGACCGTCATCGCCTGGATGATTGCTACGGCATGGATTGCCATCATCGTTGTGTTTATCCGGGCTTGTCTGCAACAGTCAAACCTCAGGCCATTGGGCAATCATCAAGGACTTGATGACTACCCCAAGCTAAGCGTGATTGTGGCGGCTCGTAATGAAACCGATTGCATTGAAGCCTGTATTCGGTCACTTTTTCGTCAGGACTACCCTGGGCTGGAGGTTGTTGCCGTCAATGATCGCAGCACCGACGACACTGCGGCGATTCTTGATCGGCTGGCGATTGAATTTGCTGATCGTCTGCGAGTCATGCACGTTTCAAGCTTGCCTGCAGGCTGGTTTGGCAAACCGAATGCATTGACTCTTGGACAAACTGTCGCTTCAGGAAGCGTGATCTGTTTCACCGATGCTGATTGTGTATTCGAAGATCCCTCAGCCTTGCGCACGACGGTCACAGAATTATACAGCCGCCACTTGGATTTCTTCACACTTGCGGCACGGTATACGATGACGTCGCTACGTGAATGTGTTGCGGTCCCTTGTTGTTCAGAGGCATTGGTGGCCTGGTTACGTCCTGAACGAATCGAAGATCCTCGCTGGCCTGATGCGTTTGCGAATGGTGCGTTCATTCTTGTGAAACGTGAACCGTTCGAGCGAATCGGCGGCTGGGGAGCGGTTCGGACCCAAATCAGTGAAGACTTGCAACTGGCACGTCTGGCGAAACGATCCGGATTACGAGTCGGCGTAGGGAAGGGGAAAGGCTTCTATCAAACCGAGGCCTATCAGACGGCACGTGACTCGTGGAATGGTTGGAGTCGCATCTTTAAAGGAACACTCAACCCAATGCAGTTGATCGTCACGGTGGCAAGAATGTCGATTCTGTTTGCGTTGCCTCTGGGGGCGATGATATTCGGATTGAGCGACGCATTCCGCACGGGAAATTTCCATTGGCTGATGCATGGAGCAGGGCTGGGATTCTTAATTGCATTCAGCTTGAGATGCACATTAGACCTGGTCATGTTCCAGATGGTGGGTGCGCCGGTATTCGCGGCGCTCCTGGCGCCGCTGGGACGAATCTTCGTCATGGCCGCGACAACACGGGCCTTGTTGTCCCATGCAGGGCTTGCCAAGACGCAATGGCGTGGAGCGACATTTGTCGCCGGGCAACTCGTTCTGCCACAACCTGTCAGTTCTGAACCCCAAATCCGATAGATTCAGGGAGTACTGGCGTTCGCCCTGCGTTGAGCAATTTTTTCACTGTCTTTTCGATCTGGGGCAGGAATCCACGCTCCAGATCCAGGGGATGGAGCACAACGCAGGGGAGTGCTTGTTTGAAGAATCGATACTGAAATTCGCCTAAACGATATCCCGCGCGGCAGAGCAAGCGAATTGGCGAAACGTCCCAGACCCACGAGGCCAGCGGGAGTTGTTCACCCGTGGATGACGTCACCTTGCCATAGCCGACGGTGTAATGGATCCCGAACCGCGCCAGGCGATCGGGTGTCGCGCAGCCAATTTTGTAAGTCGGAGCGATAAATCCTCGAGCGGGTCGGCCTAACCAGCGAGTGAAGATCTCTTGCCCCGCCTCAAGCCGGCGGTCGGTCTCAGCCGGGTCAAGCCCATTCAGTTCATCCTTCCCGTCGGCGATCTTTGAGACGAGTCCACCCCCCGTCGGACGGAAATGTTCGTAGCCGTGTAACTGAATATTGGCGTATTCATCACGTACGCGATCCAGGAACGGTCGGTCCTTATCTGCCAGCGGAACACCAGCCCAGCACGGAACAACCGCAGCGGACATGACGTTCCCAATCAGAGGCGACATCGATTTTGTGAACGTCGCCACATGCTCCGCGTAAATCGGAGCGACGTCGTGCAGCATGACACAGAAAGATCGGGAAACGTCAAATCGGGCAAGTGATTCTGTCATAGTCAGTAACGTGCCAGGGTGTTGATGGGAGTACGAACGAGTTCCCGTCTGCCGAAGTTTCAACGACAAACAAGCTCCCGAGCCGAAAGGGGTAGGCTAGATCCATGAATCGGTTTTGACCCTGGTCAAGCAGTGGTGATTCCAGCATGCGTGGCCAAAAACCTTACGCTTTCCGGTGACTTTGCACGATTGTCCGGTTATTTCCATTTTGCCAATCGTGCGGTTGAGTTTTTCTAAGACCTGTAGACCCGCCAAACCAGGCCTTCAAAGAACTTTCTTACTTGAATTCTCCCAACGTTACGGTTCCGTATTGACAATGCTTGGATCCAGCTTCAACAATCAACGAACTTAACCCGTTAATGAATTGTAAGCGCAGTACGCAGTGCCAACCCCTCTTGAGGAGTTCGAAAGGCTGCTAACGGTCATGAGTCGCGCCGAGAAATCTCAGCTATTACAGGCTTTGGAGTCACGCGATTCATTCACCGGGGTTGAAAAACCGTTGGAATGTTTACGGAGGAGAACCCAGTCATGTCCGAACGCGAATTCCGATTTGGGTTCTCGGGCAGGGACGCGATTGACGAAAGACAAGGGCCGAACTGCTTCGATGTGACTCGACTCTCGACATAGTAGATCTCGCTCACGCCGGCGCTCATTTCTGATCGAACTCAGCGGAAAACGATTAACAGATCCGTGAAAATTGAGGTCGTACCATCGGTCGCACTTCATCGCGAGTGATTCGACCGGAATGACACTGGCTCGTTCGTTTCGATGACCCATGCGGATCATCTTAAAACGCGATTGCAATGGGCTGCGCCTGCGCTGTTGCACTCAATACGAGTAACGTGCTTCGCTCAGAACGAATTCGCACGCTTCTTAGCACATCGTGTCCTTAAAGGACTAAATGTATCAGCTAAGAGGTAATCGCCATGGGGTCGGGCGCAATGCTGAAAATATCATTGTTAAAAGGTGATAAAAGCATTGTTCACATAATTCCATAAACTTGGAAAAACATTCTGCGACCGATTGTTTACTGAAGTCCCTTCAGGATGCCTCACCATAAGGCGCATGATTGAACAGGCGGTGCAGAGTACTGCGGTATTTGATTCCGCTGCGCCTGTGCGATCTCGAATAACTTGGGTAATTCGCTTTCGTTTGTGGGAAAAAAAGATTCGAAATATCTGGCGCAGTATGTGCTTTCTTACTCCGCACGTCTGACATTTGTCACGTCTCACGTTGACGTTTATCACGTCTCACAATTCACGTTTCTCACGTCTCAGGAGGGTTTTCAATGACCAGTCTTTCCAAGGTGTTCGTGTCATGGCTAGTTGCACTTAAGGCGTCACCCAAAGGTGCTCGTAGCAGGAAGCGTCGGTCACCCGCGCCGAACAATCACGCCGCGCATGTCGAAATGCTGGAGACTCGTTCGATGCTGTCCGGCGTGAGTGCTGCGATGACGGTTACCAGCGATTGGGGCTCGGGTTTTCAAGGACAGATTCAACTGACGAATCCTCAGGCCACGAGTGTGTCGAACTGGAAGCTCGAGTTCGATTATGCGGCCACGATTTCATCGATCTGGGACGCTCAGATTGTCAGCCACACCGGCAGTCATTATGTGATCCAGGGAGTGACTTGGGATCAGACTCTCCCTGCACAGGGGAACGTCACGTTTGGTTTCGTCGCCAGCGGCTCCAGTGCGGCGATCCCGACGAATTACCTGTTGAATGGAGCAGCGCTGGGCAACACCGTCTCTGTGCCAGCGATCTCCATCGCCAACAGTTCCGTTACCGAGTCGGCGACTCAATCGGTGAACGAACCATTCGTGGTTTCGCTTTCCACAGCGGCGACGACCCCGATCACTGTGGCTTATTCCACATCGGACGGCACTGCGGTCGCCGGCAAGAACTATCAGGCGACCAGTGGGACGTTAACGTTTGCGGCGGGTCAGACTCAAGCGACAATCAATGTGTCCGTGCTGAGTAGTCCAGCGGCCGCTGCGACCACGACCTTTAACCTCGTGCTCAGCAATCCCTCGGGTGCCACCCTCAGCCAGACACAAGCGACGGGGACCATTCAGAATCCGACCCCCTCGACGGGAGGAGGCTTTCAGTTCGCCGTCACCAGCGACTGGGGGACAGGGTTTGGCGGCCAGATTACCGCCACGAACACCGGCTCGAAAGTCATCACCAACTGGCAGCTCGGCTTCGATTTTCCAGGCC
>JBAXBD010000430.1:0-5689 GCA_037142165.1 Schlesneria sp.
AACAAGCGGTTAGCACGATGATGACAAGGGTGATTCGACGCATGTGGAAATCCCTTTCGGCAAAAACTGCCGACAATGCCACTGGACGTGTGGCGTAAAAATCAGAACCACATGATCTTCTCGACAAAAACCGAGCCAGTCAACAATTAGTTTTCCGGTCATCACGAATTCAGGTAGAAATTCGTTGCAGGTCGATGTTATTGCTTCAAATTCTTGCTTAGATCATAGGGCGGGCAGGTTGAAAATGCGCTGTGCGTAAATTGCTGGCGGTACAAAAGTTGGCGTGCGGGCTGTTATGGGGTCGGGTATTCAGATTTCAAAATTGGCACATCGATGTTTAACCAATTTAAAGCCAGTTTCCAGCCAATTTTGAAATTTGAATACCGACCCCCTCTTTGAATGCGCTCCCATTTTTCTAAGGCAGCGAACGCCCCAGTTCAAAAATTGCTGTGGTGTCCAGAACACGGTCGTTCGACAGAAACAGACTCTGCACAGACGCAAGGTGGATCTTCATTTTTGTCCCGCCGACTCCGACGGCACCGTATGACAAAAAGCCAGTCCGCTCTTTCGCCTTGTCCATCACTTCAACCCCTTCGATCCCTGCGGGAGCCACGGCGTTCAGGTCGATCGCCAGTTTCAAGGTTGAGATCGCTTTCAGTTGGCTGGCGGTGATGAGCTGCGTCTTGGCAGCTCCTGCGGCAACAACAAGATCAACACCCTCACATGCCCTGGCAAGTCCACTTTCAGACTGCGATTCGTGGGATGTCAACTTTGCACCGTTGACGACTTTGGAGAGCATTTCGCAGGTGGCGGTGGAGCGATCGATGGATCGAGAAGCCAGTCGCACAGTGGCACCTTGACTGAGCAACAGTTGGGCGACTCGGCAACCAACGGGGCCGGTTCCGGCGAGTACGAGTGCCGTCGTGTTGGAAAGGTCAAGGTGTCTGGCGGCGGCAATCACTGTCGCTGCTGCAGTCGTATTTGATCCGTTCGAATCCATCATCAACGAGACTTTGAAAGGAGCGAACAGTGATTTCTTGCCGGCCTTCAACAGAGCCTCACCGGCAGCAACATTACTTCCGCCAACGAAAATTGCGGTGTTCATCAGATCCGACGGTTTTCGGGTGAAGATGGCTCCGTGAACGAGCGTCTCAACATTGTCGGGAGTCACTCCGCCGTAACTGAAGAGCTCGTCCACTCCCGCATCGACCGCGACAACTCGGTCAAAGGTGCTGGGAAGAGCGTCGGTATCGAGTTGAACGAGGATTTTTTTCATGACGACGATGAACCGTTTTTCAGGTTAGTAAAATACCTTCAAGCCCACGGAATCGGCATCCCGTGGGCTTGAAGTTTCGTTACATCCAAACTGATCCTGTCAGGAATTCAGCTCTCAAACACCGGAGAATGGGTGCTTGGCAGTATCTTTCTTGGCGATCATTTCGTCTGCGCTTGGTTCGTTCTTCATCGCGCGAGCGATTGAGAGCATGGTGGCGTCGTAGTTGTATTGGAAAATCTTCTTGTCGTCGGCAGCTTCCCAGTGAATGAAGACACCGCAAACGATACAAAGCTTTTCAGCCTGATCCTTGGGGATCACGCCGGCAGCAACCGAATCGGCAACGGCTTTGGCGACGGCGTACTGGGCTGGGCCGAACATCTGGACCGCTTGCTTGGCTCCCTTGATCGTGACCTTGGTGATCATGACCGTGGCTGGCTTAACGGCGAGGTTGGGTGTGAGAACGGCAAGCAGGTTGCTGTGACCGTGACTCTGGTTGGCCAGGGCGTTGGCGAAAGCGACGCCGACAGGGCCAGACTTGTCACCGATCAACAGATCGATGTGGGCAATTTCATTACCTTCACCGGACAGAGCTTCACCAACGTAAAACGACATGCTGTAATCCTCTTCAAAGTAACATCTGGCCGACGGCTCTGTATCCTCCTTGAATGGAGGCGAACCCGATCCGAAGAATGGATTCTTGCGACACGGTGCCACAGAATCGGTCGATGTGATACCACATTTACTCCCCCCTTTTCCAGTAACTCGACAACACGGGAATTCTCTTGTCAAACCGCCGCATCCTGATTGTCGGAGGAAGTACGCGTGCGGCGGCAGATTCCGTACGACGAGCAGGCTGGGAACCGGTCTGTGCTGATCTTTTCGCCGATCTGGACCTGAAAATGACCGCCGAGGTGATCACTGTACAAAACTATCCGCACAGTCTTCCTGATGATGTCGCACACGTTCGCGCTGACGGGTGGTTTTACTGTGGAGCACTTGAAAATTCGCCAAAAATTCTCGAACGAATTATGAAAAAAGGGAATTTCATCGGGCCGCTGCTGGGGACGTCGCCCGATGGTTTGCGCGGATTACGCAATCCGGAATGGTTAGCAAAAACTTTGAAGGGGGTTGGATTAGAGACGCTCCCTGTTGCCAACCAGTCATCTCCACCTGTTCCGGACGGGACGTGGGTACAAAAACCGTTGGCAAGTGCTGGTGGCCGAATGATTCGAGTCTGGGATGAATCGGCCGCTCAAACTCCTTTCCCGGAAGCTCACTATTTTCAAAAGATTGCAGCGGGGATTGGAGCTTCGGTGATTTTTCAGGTCGACTCTGGGAAAGTCGAGTGGCTCGGCTCCGCTCGTGAACTTGAGGCCCCGACCGAATCAGCCCCGCCCTCCCCATTCTCGTACTGTGGGTCATTGGGGCCGATCCATGAACTTCCAGTACCGGCCGAGGCGAAACTGAGGAAAATGATTCAGACGTTCGTTGACAATGTTCCATCGCTTAACGGGTTTGTCGGCCTGGATTTTCGATTTGATGGCGACGAGGTCTGGTTAGTCGAAGTGAATCCGCGTTACACCGCCTCGATTGAAGTGCTTGAGCTCTCGCTCGGCCAATCGTTGTTGAATCCTTTGGCAACACCAGGTCGGAGTAACAGTAATCCGTCAGCCTTGGCGGAAATGTCGTCTTCAACTTTTTGTTTCTCACCGACGGCTGAAGAGCAGAATCTTAACCAGACGCGGATCGTTGCAAAGCAGATTCTTTACGCGTCGGAATCGTTTGTCTCGCCGGATCTGCGTCAGTTCGTCAACGCGAGCGATCCCTGGACGATCCCGCTGATGGCAGATGTTCCGGTTCCGGGGACATTCGTGGAAAAAGGCTGGCCGATCTGCACGGTCCTGGCGTCAGGAGAAAACCGCCAAACGCTTGAATCGAGAATGAAGGAACGATTGAGAGTCGTCTGGGATTTGTTGCGGAAACCGGTTTGAGTCATCGAGCAGGGGAGTTCCGTTTTTTAAGGTAGCAAAAGCAGGGTGGCACGATTACGGAGTCTTCGACATCGTCGCGAGATAAGGTCATACGCTGCATTCGATTGCACAGCGTTGGCGAAGATGCCAAAACCGAGCACCCCGCTAAGTGATCGCGGCCAACCCCTTTACTCGACCCATCGACGATGGCTATTCTGTACTGTTGATGTCCACCCCATGGCCTTCCCGTGCGCCTTAGCGTGGGCTTTAGCCCGTGAGACACAACTTTTAGCACGGGCTAAAGCCCATGCTAAAAAAACCAACAACCGCGCTGCCTGAATCTGGATTTGAACTTATGAAATATCTCAGTCTTGCCCTGCTGGTTGTCAGCGGACTTTTTGTCGGTGTCGTCTCGGCGGAAGAAAATCCCGATTCAGTGAAACCAATCAGCTTCTATCGACAGGTCCGGCCAATCCTTCAGCGACATTGCTCTGGATGTCATCAACCCTCCAAGCAAGGGGGGAATCTGCAACTCATTTCTTATGACCAGGTGAAAAAGGGAGGAGACACGGGGCCGTCGTTCGTCCCTGGAAATCCCGATGAAAGTATTCTCGTCAAGCAAATCTCGGGTGATAAGCCCGAGATGCCATTGAACAGCGACCCGTTAACGGCCAAACAAATCGCTACAATTCGAGACTGGATCGCTCAGGGTTCCAAGGATGATACACCAGCGGTGGCGAAGGACGACATTTCGGCCGAGAAGCCGCCGGTCTATTCCGCCTCGCCAGTCATCACCGCGCTGGCGTATTCACCGGATAGCACTCTTCTCGCCATTTCCGGCCACCATGAAGTGCTTTTGCATCAGGCCGATGGAAACGGACTCGTTGCCCGATTGATCGGTCGCTCGCCAAAGATTACTTCGATTCGATTTTCGCCTGACGGCACGAAGTTGGCTGCTGCGGGGGGTGCCCCTTCCTTGTTTGGCGAGATCCAGTTCTGGGACGTGGCAAAACGGGAGTTAATTCGCTCAGAGACGATCGGCTTCGACACTCTGTATGGGATCAGCTTCAACGACGACGGGACGTTATTGTCATACGGAACATTCGACAATCGGGTTCGTGCGTTGCAGGTCGCGGATGGCAAGCAGGTGATGTCGATGGATGCTCATGCGGACCTGGTGTTCGGGACAACGTTCTCATTGAAAAATGATCATGTCATCAGTGTCAGCCGTGACATGTCGATGAAATTGACCGAACTGAAGACATCTCAATTTATTGACAACATTACGAGCATTACACCCGGTGCCCTGAAGGGTGGTTTGATGGCGGTTCAGCGTCACCCGAAGGAAGAACAAGTCCTGATTGGCGGGGCCGACGGCGAACCCAAGCTCTATAAAATATTCCGAACTCAGGCCCGTCAGATTGGCGACGACTTCAACCGTCTGCGCGGCTACGCAAAAATGACAGGTCGGATTTGCAGCCTGCAATTTAACGCCGACGGTTCGAAATTTGTGGTTGGTAGCAGCAACGCGACGACGGGAGCGGCTCGGATTTACAAGACTGATACCGAGCAACCGATTGCCGAACTGAAAGGGAACACGGCCGGAGTGTTTGCCGTCGCGTTTCGTCCTGACGGTCAACAGGTGGCGACTGGTGGACTCGACGGGGTCGTACGGATTTACAATGCGGAGACCGGCGAACTTGTCAAAGAATTTGTTCCGGTGGCAATTTCGCCGGCGATTGCGGCTCAGTAATCGAGACCGTTGATCCGCCCATTGGCAAACTTAAGCGAGATGGCTGATTGTGGCATCAGTCGTATCTCATGAGGCGATTCACAGGGATGTTTTGGATCGAACGGGCGTCTCTCGAAAACGGATGAAATGATGAGATTCCGATTACTGGCGACAATTGGGGCATTGCTGCTGATCTTCGCTGGTCCGTCAGCGTTCGGTGGCCAGATAGGAATTGGTATCGATGTCAACGTTGACGATCTGGAGGACAACCCAGACATCACTGAAGTTTTGATGCAGGGGCTTTCTTGCGATTCAAACACGTTTCCGTCGATTTTTGCTATCAATTTATTGCAATCCACATTCGGAACTCCATTCGCGATCGCGCCACCGATAGTTGAAATCGTTTTTGCCGCGATGGTGATCATTGAGGAAGAGAAGAATCTGCTGGCGGCTGGAGATGTCGATGATGTGCTTCAACAATTACGACCGATTTTGTATTCAGAGTTAGGTTTTATTCGACTGGTCTGTGACGATTTGACCGTCGAACAGCGGGCACACATTCGCAGTGCGGCGGAGGCGAGCCTGAAACTTTCTGCGTCAAAAATGGCGGCGAAACAAGAACCTGAAAACGACGTCGGGATTGGCGTTTTGCTTGAAGCGCGAACAGCCCCTCTCTCGGCAATTCGCCAAGAAATCGAAACGGCATTGAAA
>JBAXBD010000431.1:0-5675 GCA_037142165.1 Schlesneria sp.
ACCCAGCGCGGGCTTCGCCCGCAACCCAATCACGAGAAGAAATTGAACCACGAAAAAAACAGCAGTCGAGGCGAGCCGGAGTGCGTCAGCCCCCGGACTCTTCATTTATTCGGCGAATACAGGCTGCCGGTCGGTTGACGTAACCCACCGCGCGTTTGCTTGGGTCATTCTGTAGCCGAACGTGACGGACGAAGAGTCCGGGGTGGGACAACGCGCGAACGACGATCCTATTCTGAATTCATCGTCCGACGTGCAGCAATCGGCAGTACCGG
The DNA here is from genome assembly GCA_037142165.1 of Schlesneria sp. Taxonomy (GTDB): domain Bacteria; phylum Planctomycetota; class Planctomycetia; order Planctomycetales; family Planctomycetaceae; genus Schlesneria. Next base: position 273 of record JBAXBD010000431.1, read on the forward strand.
TCCGAGGGCTAACGCACCTCGGCTCGCCTGGACAGCGCACAAAGAAATCAAATGTGAGTACTAAGAAGTGAAGAGTCGGTGTTGACAGCGGTTAGCGATGTCGGACACACTCCCCTCGGCCCCTAAAAGGAATCCGCGTGAATCGTTTGATTTCATTTGTGATGCTATTCAGCTTTGCCGCTCAGCAATTCGCTTGCTGCTGCGCCGGGGTTTGTGCGTCGGTTTGTCATCGGGATCATTCTCCGCAGGCGATTTGCGAGACTGTTGATTCTGGGCACTGTGATTGTGGTCATCATCACCATGAAGCGAACGAACTCGGCGAGACTCGTCATCTCGATGAAGAGAATCTCCCTGCGGGTGGCCATCAGCATCACGTCTGTGTGGGGACGCATCTCTTCTATCTGACGGTCGAACGCTTTGATGTTTCTCGGCTGGTGGTGATCCAAGAATTTGATCTGGGTTGGTCTGAGGATTTTGTTGGCCTTTGGTCGGTGATGGAATCTTCGGAGAATCGAGATCGACGCGGTGATATCTCGTTGCATTCGGCCGGGCTGGGACGTTCGGTTCTTTGTGTGTACCGGATTTAGGTACTTGCGCCGTTGCCTTTTTTATGTTGTGTGGGAATCACGCGGCAACTTCTGCTGCGCTGCACGGGCTGAAGCCCATGCTACGGGTTTTCAATCAACACGTTCATCTTCTGATCTGGTCCGGTGCTTTACACTTTGTTGAGTGTTCCGTGACACATGCTCATCACGCGGAGCGATGATGGCTACTTTGGGAGGCCTTTCTATGTCGAAACGGGTTCCACAACTTTTGCGGACGTTGATCGGGGTTGGCTTGATCGCTGGATTGGGCGGCTTTGCTTATTTCACTCGTGATCGCTGGCTTCCATTGTTCGATCGTGCATCGGTGACGCTCGCGTCGGAAGCTTCGTCGGAACATGCTGGGCATGTTCACCCTGCGACGGTGCAAGGGGCGACTGCATCGATCTCGTTGACGGATCGGGCGCGGCAGAACCTTGGTCTGCAAACGGGTAAGGTCGAACTGCAAGACTGGTGGCAGACGATTTCTATCCCGGCGGAAGTGATCGAAGAGCCAGGGCACAGCGAACAAGGTGTTTCTTCCACGGTGCATGGGATCGTGCTGAAGATACATGCTTTTCCAGGTCAGACGGTCCGGGCAGGTGATCCGCTGGTTGATATTCAGCCGACGGCAGAACTGCTGGCGAATGCGGAATCGGCATTGCTCAAAACGCTGCAGGAAATGGAGCTGGTTGAACTTCAGATCGAGAGGATTTCGCCGACCGTTGAGTCTGGCGCAACACCCGCCATGCGGAAAGTTGAGAAAGAATACGAGCGGACTCGACTGGAATCTCAACGACTGATTCAGACTCAGGAGTTACTCGTTCGGGGACTGTCACCCGTTCAAATCGAAGAGATCATCAAAACGAAGACGCTGATTCGGCGGATAACAGTCCGAGTCCCCGCTGGAACGTTGTCGGGCGATGAAGAAGTAACGCCGATCAAACTGACGGGAAACACCGTCGCTGACAATGCTCATGGTCCAGGTCCGCTGGCCATTCCGCGCAATCACGAGCACGGTTCGGTCTATTCTGTCGAGGCTCTTAACACTCATCTCGGCCAGCATGTTCAACCGGGTAACGAACTTTGTCGGCTTGCCCGTCATTCGCATCTCTTGATCGCGGGACGCGCGTTCGAGCGTGAAAGCCATCTGGTGGCACGGGCGTTGGAAAACGAATGGCCGGTGAAGGCGGTGTTTGAGACGGCGGATGAATCGCCAGTTATCCGCGAGGGATTAACGATTCTCTACAGTGATAATGTGATCGATGTCGATTCGAGTACGTTGCGCTTTTACGTTCCCCTCGAGAATGAAGTCCTGCGTGACAGCACGGGGAATAACGGTCTCACTTATCGAGCCTGGCGGTTCAAGCCAGGACAAAAAGTGCGTCTCTTGGTCCCGGTCAATCATTTCACGAAGCGAGTCGTCCTCCCTGCCGAAGCGATCGTGAGAGAAGGAGCCGACGCCTACGTCTTTCGCATGAACGGAAAACTTCTGGAACGAGTGGCAGTGCGCATTGAATCGCTCGATTCGCGCGAAGCGGTTCTCGCGAACGACGGAGCTTTATTTCCAGGTGATTTCGTTGCCCGCAATCAGGCTTATCAGTTGAACCTGGCGATGAAGAAGTCGCAAGGGGGTGGTGAAAGCGGGCATAGCCACGCAGGACACAGCCATGAAGGGCATAATCACTGATGAATGCACTGATTCGTTTCGCCTTGCAGAATCGACTGCTGGTTGTCTGTCTGTCGCTGGTGACACTGGTCCTTGGTTCGATCACGATGGCACGTCTGCCGATCGATATCTTTCCCAGTCTGACACGCCCACGCGTTGTCGTGATGACGGAATGCCCTGGGCTTGCGCCTGAGGAAGTCGAGACGCTCGTCACCCTTCCATTGGAAACGGCTCTGAACGGATCGACGGGAGTCCAGACAGTACGAAGTTCATCGGGGATTGGACTGTCGGTCGTGTATGTCGAGTTTGGGTGGAGCTCGGATGTTTATCTGGCTCGTCAAATCGTCAACGAACGGATCGCGACGGTGCTGAATCGGATGCCGGCGGGAGTGAAACCAGAACTGGCGCCGATCAGTTCCATCATGGGTCAGATCATGATGGTCGGGTTGTACAGCCGAGACGGGACAACGTCACCGATGCAGGTTCGGACCTTTGCGGAATGGGTGGTCCGTCCCCGATTGTTGACGATCCCCGGTGTGTCACAAGTGATTCCGATGGGGGGTGGGCGAAAGCAGTTTCAGGTGCTGGTCGATCCAAATCGCCTCGCCGCGCATAACGTCACACTGGCTGAAGTAGAAGCATCGATTGGCGAAGCGAATCAGAACGCAACGGGTGGGTATCTTGAACGGGGTTCCATGGAATACCTCGTCCGAGGTCTGGGACGAATCAAGTCGAAAGACGATCTGGCTCAATCCGTCGTCAAGAGTTCCAACGAGCGGCCAGTGCTGCTTCGCGATGTGGCAAGCGTGGAAGAACGGCCCCAGTTGAAACGTGGAGATTCGTCTGTGAACGGACATCCGGCTGTGGTGCTGACGATCGGAAAGCAGCCGACGGCGGATACTCGTCAACTGACGGAAGAAATCACCAGGACCTTTGAGAGCCTTCGTGGATCGTTGCCGAAAGATATCGAGCTGGTGACGGAACTGTATCAACAACGTGAATTCATCGACCGGGGAATTCACAATGTTTTTGAAGCCTTGCGCGACGGAGCGATTCTTGTTCTGATCGTGCTGTTCCTGTTTCTGATGAATTTTCGGACCACGTTTATCACGTTAACCGCCATCCCCTTGTCGATCGTGATTACAGGGCTGGTTTTCTATTGGTTCGGCATTTCAATCAATGTCATGACACTGGGTGGTCTGGCCGTTGCCATGGGCGAATTAGTCGACGATGCGATTGTGGACATTGAAAACGTCTTTCGTCGCCTGAACGAGAACGCCCGATCATCGAATCCGAAACCGGCGTTGGAAGTGGTTTACCATGCCAGTATCGAAATCCGCAGCTCGATCGTCTTCGGCACGATGCTGGTGATTCTGGTGTTCATTCCGCTGTTTGCGTTATCGGGGATCGAAGGCCGACTGTTCACACCGCTGGGGATTGCGTACATCGTTTCGATTCTTGCTTCGCTGGTTGTTTCTCTGACGATTACGCCTGTGCTGGGAAGTTTATTGTTGAGCGGTCAGAAATCTGATGAACATCACGGCGATATCGTGGCCGAAGCTTCTAGCGTCGGCCACGGTGGCGATAGCCCGCTCTTAAGAGTCCTGAAGCGATGGGTTGCTCCGGTCATCAGGACCAGCCTGTCACGAACGGGTTTGACGGTGATCCTCGCTATTGTCGGCTCGGCGATCGCGGCCAGTATTGTGCTTGTACTGAATCTTGGAACGGACTTCTTGCCGGCGTTTGACGAAGGAGCCGCTCAGATCAATTTCGCGTTGCCGCCCGGTTCATCGCTGGAGGCGTCTAATCGAGCAAGCGCCATGGTCGACGCTGCTCTGTCGACGCATCTTCGTTCGGTCGACAAGAACCCATCGGGCCTGGTGTCGGCGTTCGTGCGGCGAAGTGGCCGGGCGGAGATGGACGAGCATGCCGAAGGGGTCAACGTCACCGAATACATTGTCACACTGAATCCGAAAAGCGGGCTGTCCCGGGCTGATGCTCTCGCGACGCTACGGAAGGAACTGGACGACGTCCCCGGAATCGAATACGAAGTCGAACAGCCGCTGGCACATCTGATGAGCCACATGCTGTCGGGGGTGACTGCTCAAATCGCGATCAAGGTATTTGGCGACGACCTGGATGTCTTGCGTCAGAAGGGAGAGCAGATCAAGAACTCGCTGGTGAACATTCCGGGGCTTTTGCCTCCCGTCGTCGAGTCACAGCAATTGATTCCTCAACTTCGACTGGAATTAAACCGCGAACAATTGGCCCTTTATGGTCTGACGGCGGGCCGAGTGAACGAATTCATTGAGACGGCGATGAACGGTCGAGTTGTTTCGACGGTCCTCGACGGACAGAGGACGTTTGATCTGGTGGTGAGACTGAACGATGAATCCCGAACCGACATTGAGGCAGTGCGACGATTGACGTTAACGCTGCCGGGGGGAGGACGGATTCCTCTTTCCGCCGTGGCCAAAATTTATGAAGCGGGCGGACCGAATACGATCAATCATGAAAGGACTCGTCGACGGATTGCGATTCGCGGCAACGCAGCAGGTCGAGACCTGGGGAGTGTCGTGGCAGACATTCGACGTGCTGTGGCCAGGATCGACATGCCAGAAGGCTATTTTGTCGAATACGGAGGTCAATTCGAAGCTCAACAAGAAGCAACTCGGCAAATCGCGATCATGAGCATTGTGTCGCTTGTCGGGGTCTTTCTTGTTCTTTACACATTGTTTCCTTCGACAACGATCGTGCTGCAAATCATGTCAGCCTTACCGATTGCCTTTGTGGGTGGTGCCTGTTCGCTGTGGTTAACCGGTCAGACGCTGACCGTGGCAAGTCTCGTGGGGTTTATCTCGTTGGGTGGCATCGCTGCTCGGAACGGAATTCTGCTGGTTTCACACTACCTTCACCTGATGCGTGAAGAGGGTGAAGGTTTCACGGAATCGATGGTTATTCGCGGCAGCCTGGAGCGACTGGCACCGGTCCTGATGACCGCTTTGACGGCGGGGATCGGGTTAGTCCCGCTCGTGATGGGTGGGCAGCAACCGGGCAAGGAGATTTTGTATCCCGTGGCCACTGTGATCCTTGGCGGCCTGATTACGTCGACGATCTGCGAGTATGTCGTTCATCCAGGACTGTTCTGGAGGC
>JBAXBD010000432.1:0-5670 GCA_037142165.1 Schlesneria sp.
TTCCGTTGGGTTTCGGCTAATGCCGCTTCCTCGTTGATGAGTTGATCAATCTTTTCAGCGATCGAATCGCCGTCCCGTCCATCGGATGACGCTCCATGCAGCAATCGCTTGCGAGTCACCGCGACGAAAAACAATCGATGTAACTGGCTTCGCAATTCATCGCTGGCCTTGCGATACGTTGCGATCGGATCTTGATCGTATGTTTCTTTCAAATCACGTGGAATCTTGAGAAACACTTCCTGAGTCCCGTCCAATTGATCCTTCAGCCCGTCAGCGAATGTCTGCCATGCGGCAGGATCAGGGGGCTCAGCCTTTTGCAACGATTGCCACTGGACGCGAAGTCCTTCATGAATCAGTTCCATTTTCCGACGAACGGGCAATTTCCATTCTTCGATTTTCTTCGCCAGCGAAAACCGTCCTTCCGCGTCTGACGGCTTAAGAGATTCATATTGAGCTTCGATTGCTCGCGTGTAGGCCTCATTCGCTTTCTTCATCAAATCGACATCGTCATAAAATTGGCCGACGCGACTGACCCAGTCACCCAGTTCCGTCCATTCTTCCGCAGAGGCTCGTTTGAGCTTCAAAGCGCGCGATTCATACTGTTCGGCATATCCCGGCACGACTTTCAAGTCGCTGACAACAAATTCGAGTTTTGATCCCTCTTTCTTAAATCGACCGGTCAGCTCGACCGTATTTTTCGCCGCGACAGTTCGTAGTTTGGAATTGTCGATCGTGAATTTCGCTTCACAACGTAAGAGCCGAAGTTGACCGCCGCCAAAGCTGCCAACTCGACCTTCGATACGCATTGTCGAATCGATGTACTTGTCCCATGGCTTGTTCAAATTGAGCTTTTGGACCGACCAGACATTTTCTGCGGCAATACAGGTCTGTTCGAGATACATCACGACCATGAATGCCAGAACACGGAGTAAGTTTGATCGCAAATGAATCATCAAATGTCTCCCGGCTCAGTTTGATTCCCGTCGGACGATCCGAGATCAGTTGGCTGCAACACAGCGATTCTTGGTAGATGACGATAGTCATCATTATAGTCGAGTCCATAACCGACGACGAAAACGTCGGGAATGAGAAATCCGTGATAGTCCGGTGTGATCTCGACCTCGCAACGTCCCTGCTTCCATAACAAAACAGCAGTTCGGACACTGGCAGGCTGGAACTGCTTCAAGACTTCAAGCAATCTGACCATTGTACGACCAGTATCGAAGATGTCGTCGACCAGCAGCACGTCTCGACCCGCGATCATCGGCATCAGGTCGGTGCTCACCGTTAACTGGCCTGCGACCGTCGTCTCGCCCCGGTAACTGGATGCCCGGATAAACCCGATCTGGTGCGGGATGTCGATCGTACGGATCAGGTCAGCGACCAGGACCACACTTCCGTTCAAAACGCCGAGTACTGTCAGCGGCCGCCCTCGATAGGTCTCGGTACAAATCCGACCCAGTTCGGCAACTCGTTCGGCGATTTCGGTCTCTGAAAGAAGTGTGTACATCCGAATTGGCAGGTTCTGTATAAGGGGAAGGATTCGTGTTTCAACCTTGGAGTGGGACGGTTTTGGAGTCTTCGACAAGGCCGTGCGATTGAACGCAGCGTATTCCGTAGAGCACGACCATGTCGAGGACTCCAAAACCGTGCCACCCTGCGTACGCTAACTGGAAAAACGCAATTGACTTGTCTCAAAAAGGGGGATGACTGAACGGCGAGTGTTAAACCCGCTATTGTGGTTGGTACCAGGAAACGATTTCCCACCACAATTGTGGAGATCGTCAGCAGTTGTCGCAAGATCGTGGAAGAAGTTCATGAGTTGGTCGAAGATCGAAATCGCAGGCAAGCCGGCAGATGTTTTTATTCCCCCATCGGAAACCGCACCTGTCGGAGTCGTTTTATTCCTGCACGGATACGACGGAGTCACTCTATTCGATAACGAGGCTTACACACGGGAACTTGTAAAACATAACCTGATCGGCCTTTGTCCGATCGGACCGCATTGCTGGTGGACGGACGCTGTTTACGAACCGTTTGACGAGCAACTCAGTCCCATCGATTTACTCGCTCAACACGTGCCATCATTCTGCCAGCATCAATGGCAACTGGAACCATCCCGGATCGCTGTTTGCGGTGTCGAAATGGGAGGGCAGGGGGCACTTCAACTGGCTTATCGTCACGCGAGAAAATTTCCGATAGTCGTCGCGATCTCGCCAAAAATCGATTTCGACACCTGGTGGGGCCACGGCACAACACTCGACACAATTTTTCCCGACCGCGAAGCGGCTCGTCAGCGGACTGCAACTCTGCATCTGCACCCATTGAATTACCCCAAACATCAATTGCTGCTGTGCGATCCCGCCGACCTCTATTGCATCGACGGAGTGCTAACCCTCGCCAGCAAACTGTCATCAACCGGCAACACCTTCGAAGAAGATTTTCAAACCACCCACGGCGGCTACGGCTGGAACTACACCAATGCGATGGCCCCCCGAGCCATTAGCTATATCGCCAGCAAGCTGGTGGAATGTTGATTCTCGCTGCTTCCGTCATCGTGACACAAATCTCCTTTTCAAGCGGCATTGCCCGTTTATTTCGATTTCAAATTCATGTCCGCAACTTTCGGTTTCACGACCGGAGGACATAAAAGCAGATATCCCGAAATCAGCGTCAATGGAATCACGACTGCCAGGAAGGGAACGGCCCAGATCTGACAAGGCTTATTGCCCGCTGTGTGGCCTGCGCCGAATTGGAATCCATTCCATTTAAAACCAAACCCCCGTTCGCCATCGACTTCAGCAACGGGACCCCAGGGTCCGGTTTAGGCGTCGTAGAACCAAAAGGGTGATGTTGGCAATCCAGGACGATCCGTCCGAGCCCACATGAGCGTCTGATATCCTGAACAGAAGATGTGTTGATCGCGAATGACGATGTAGTCGAAAGTGGTGAAGGTTCTCGACCACAGTCCCATCAAGACGCACGCCAATCTTAACGTCACGCACCCCATCTTTCGTCGCCAGCCTCTGAAGTACTCGCCGATGATTACACTCCCGATCGAGGATAGATTTGAAGACTTTGATTCTGGCACCAGGATACATTCTGTTTTGGTGAGTTTGCCAAATTGATGCGTGCTTGCTGTTCCAACAGTCCCCGAAAGTGCGGGGTGCTGTAGAGATGTGCTCGAGCAACAAACGACCGCAGAATTTCGCCGCGCTTCTCACGAAAGACATCTTCCGGGACAAACGAATACTCCTCTCGGATTTGACGTTCGTACTCCGCGAAGCGGGACGGCGAGGCTCCGAGAATCGCGAGATCAATATCGACCAGCAACTGCTCGTCAGGCGCCTGTGGCAGAGCATTGTGTTTGGTGAGAACGATCAGTTCGGCGATGCGTGAACAGAGCTCGCTTGCGACACCTGACGCTGACAGGATCGTCGTCGCAAGCTGAGCACTGGCACCCTCGTTATCAGGCTGATGCAATTCGTATACGGCATCATGGAACCACAGGGCCGCTTCGACCTCGGCAGGACGAGTTGCAAGGTGTGCGACGGAATCGAATGACGTGAGACACTCGTGCAAGTGCCGAAGCGTGTGGTACTTCCGCCACGGTTCAGAGTATCGCGAGATCAACTCGTCATAGACGGCGATTTCGTCGCCTGTCGCCTCAAGGCCTTTCCACACGCGGTTCCATGAGTTGTTAAGAAAAATTTTCATTTGCAGCCTGTTGTTCGCGGTGAACCGGTCCCGACGGCCTGCTGCAACCGGGGCACCACTTGACGACGGATCAGGTTGTGCGCTAAGACGCAGATTAAGCTTGATTTCTACTGACCTATGGGCGGTTGCCATAGTTCAACTTTGTTTCCGTCAGGGTCAATGACCCAGCCAAACTTGCCGTACTCGGACTCTTCGACTTTCTCTTCAACTTGCACTCCTTCTGCTCGCAATTGGGCCAGCAGCGCATGCAGGTCTTCGACACGGTAGTTGATCATGAACGATGCCGAGCTCGGGGCAAAGTAGTTCGTGTCTGCCGCGAAGGGACTCCATACCGTCGTGCCGCCACCATCTGGATTGTGTGGGCCTTTCCATTGAAATGCAGCGCCGCCCCATTCCTGGACGTCGACTCCAAGGTGCGTCTTGTACCAGGCGCCGAGAGCTTTCGCGTCCTTGGATTTGAAGAAGACACCACCAATGCCGGTGACACGTTTCATGGCTGCTCCAGTGACCGAATCTATTTGTTGTTCGCGATTGAGCGCGGACAGCCGAAAATATCAGGTTTAACCGCGATAGCAAGGAGTTTTTCAGACGTTGGGTTATCAGTTTGTCGGGGAACGTATCACGAAAGATCGCTGGCGAACCGCCTGCGGCGGCTACCGAAAAGCGATTGCAATTGTGGACTTGATGCACAGTTTCGTCCGTTTATGCTAGGGTGAGTACGTTCCCATTTGGAGATTGCCCGATGCGCCGTTCGTTTCGTTTTCTGTTGCTGTTGTTGCCACCGCTTATCGGGTGGCCAGTTTCAGCTTTGCTTGCCGATGAAAAAGCTGACAAGAAGCTGGAACCATCAACTTCGGTTTCTCAAGAGACCGACAGCCCGAAGCCACTCAACAAGGCAGGGACAGTTCTGCTGGATGCCAAAGGAAAGAAGCTGCTGTTGAAGTCTGAGGTTGTTTTGCGAGAGGGCCTGCTTGAGTTGCTGGTTTGTCTCAAAGGATCAAAAGAACACGAATCGATTCTTTCGGTGGATACGAAGGCTCAGATTGTTCATGCCGGTTTGTTGGCTCTGGATGCGAAGGTCGGAAGCCCGGTCCGCTGGCAGCCGGAATTTCAGGCGGCAACCGGACAACCAATTGACATCTTTTTTACCTGGACTGACGAGGATGGCAAACTGCATCGTGATACCGCTCAGTCGTGGGTTCGACATGCAACTCGACGGTACTTCGTCGAGAAACTCGATCCGCCGCCGACTGGCTTTAAGCTCCCTGCCGACACCGATCTCAAATGGGATGAGAAGAATCGTGAACTGCTTTGGTACGGTCACATGTCGGAAGCTCAACGGGACGAAGTCCTGAAGATTTCAAAAGACGCGAAGTTTCAAAAGGCGATTCAATCCTTTTTCAAGAATACTCAGATCCGCCCGATGGATGCGAATTGGGTCTTTGCGGGGAGTTATTTTCAGACTGATGAAAAGACGGGCGAAAAATTTTATCAGGCGGAATCGGGTGACCTGATCTGTGTGGCGAACTTTGCTTCGGCCACACTCGATATTTCTGCGACGAGCAGTGCGACGAACGATGATTTGATGTTTGAAGCATACACCGAACGAATTCCACCAGCCGGAACCAAAGTCACGATCGAGCTTGTCCCTGTTTTTAAACCGCAAGAAACAAGCAAGAAGAAATAGTTATTGATGTTTTCAGAGTTCTACAATTTGCTTTCGGGGTGGTTTGAGCTCGACACGTGGATTGTGATCACGGCGGCGCTGGCCGCGATGTCCTGTGCACTTCCGGGTGCATGGTTACTGCTTCGCCGACAAAGCCTGTTAGGTGACGCACTCAGCCATTCCGTGTTGCCGGGAATTGTTCTGGCTTATCTGGCCATGCACTGGATGGAGGAGCATCACTGGCTTTCAGCCGATTCGGGGATTCGTCATTTGGTGCTCTTTCTGGG
>JBAXBD010000433.1:0-5666 GCA_037142165.1 Schlesneria sp.
AAACACAGCTTCTCCCTGGACGGCCGAGGGTTACCTCAAGAACGCGACCGGTCCGCTGCGGACGACGTTTCGCAAAATGACGGGCGATCCGAACGACTTGAAATGGCTCGACTACGACACAATGTCCGCCAAATGGGACGCATGGCGGAGTCGTTTTGTTGCCCACTACGGTGCCGACGAAAAGCAGCTTAACCGTTTACTGGATGGCCCTGACTCGGGATTCAGTGTTCCATTGGCCGAGCTTCCTTCTGGGATGGATTTTAACGAAGTCGCCAAAGGAGCTGGCGTCGTGAAAGATGCCATCAAGTACGACAGCAAAGCCAAGAAGCTGGTCGTTGACGGGAAACTGCACCTGTTGCCAACCGAACAAGCCAAACTTCTGGACGCAGTCAATCAGTTGAAAACTCCCGAACTGGAAGCCCAATTCAACGCATTGTCGAAGGCGATCAACGATGTCGCGAAACAATCGTCGAAACTGTCGTTTCGCGAACGACTGGCAGCGATGCTGAATGGTGATCCTGAGCGCGTTGGCATCGTACAAAAGGCAAAAAAAGAAGGGGATGCAGACCAGATCGTTGTCGTTGGCGAAGTCAAGTATTACAAAGACCTGATCGAGCGATACGAAGCAAACTATGCGAAGGCAAAAACCAAGTTCCAGTGGGACCATCTGGAACGACAATGGAGCGACCTGCAAAAGACAAGACGCAACCTGGTCGGACCGGTTCAGGCACTTGAAAAGGACCTGTTTGAAGAAGCAAACAAGCTTTTATCAACTGAGCAACTCGCTGCAGGGCCGGTACCTGCCGCTGTGACCGAAATGAGCCAAATCAATGCAAGAACAATGTGGGGGCTGACAATCTTCGGCTTCTTGCTCATGATTGGCCTGTTTACGCGATTATCTTCGCTGGGAGGAGCGGCTCTATTAATGCTGTTCTACATGGCGATGCCCCCTTGGCCCGGCGTCCAGGAACTTCCCAGCATTGAACACAACCTGATCGTGAACAAAGTTTTTGTCGAAGCGTTAGCACTGTTGGCATTGGCCTCGTTGCCGACGGGTAAATGGTTCGGTCTCGATGCCGCAATTTCAGCGTTGCTGTTTCGCCGCAAAGTTGCCGAAAAATCCTGAGATCGCAAGTTTTCGGTTGTGATTAACCCCTTAAAGCTACAATTGAAATACGTAATTTCGAATACTTTTTTTAGAGGAGCAGACCAGTATGCAATTGACTCCAGAACAAGAACGGCTTGGCAAAGATAACTTTCACGAGGCTGTGGCGTTTACCAGACGCGGATTTCTCGTCGGTGCCGCTGCGGCAGCACCAACTTTGGGTGCCGCCTATTTCGGCTACGAAGCGCTGAAGGGCGATCCTATCAAGGTTGGGTTCATCGGATCGGGTGACGAGGGTTCGGTCCTGCTGACTCAGCATCCGCCAGAATTCATGGACATTGTCGGTGTTGCTGATTTAAGAGCGAAGAATCGCGTCCGAGCCTTACAGGGTGACGGCGACGAAATCCGCTGGGGCCTGATTCGTAAGCTCGGCGCTCCCAGAGCACAGAAGGTCAATCTCTATCGCGACCATAAAGAACTGCTCAAGGCTCATCCCGAGATTGAAGCGGTCGTGATCGCGGTGCCACTCTGTCAGCATGCTGCCGTCGCCATCGATTGTCTTAAGGCAGGAAAGCATGTCCTGACCGAGAAGCTGATGGCTCATACCGTCATGCAGTGCAAAGAAATGATTCGTGTCGCCAAGCAGGAAAACAAACTGCTCGCGGTTGGACATCAACGTCATTACAACGTCCTTTACGACAATGCGAATGCTCTGATCCAGAACGGGATGCTGGGTGAATTGAAATTCATTCGAGCCCAATGGCATCGCAATAACAGCTTCCCCGGCAGCGATAGCTGGCGACCCGGTGGCTACACGGCTGAATCGTTCGGCAAGAAGTTCAAACAGGATATTGATGGCCTGAAGGATTATGCGAAAGAAAAGGGAATCGAAAACCTCGACCAGTTCCTGTCGAGCGAATTCGGGTATCCCTCCATGGAACGTCTGGTGAACTGGCGCCTTTACAATAATACCGGGGGTGGACTGATGGCCGAACTCGGCAGCCATCAACTCGACGCCGCGAGTATTTTCCTCAACAAAGTTCAGCCAATCGCCTGCTTCGGCTACGGTGGCAAGAACTATTACGGCGTCAAAGGGATCGGCTCGCCGGAGCAGCAGGCTGATGACCGGGATATCGACGATCACGTCTACATGACGTTTGAATTCCCAGGCAGGCATTATGCCGAAGATAAGAACGACGTCTGTATCGTCACCTACTCATCGATCAGCACCAACCGCAGTGAGCCTTACGGAGAAACGGTCTTCGGCAGCCGTGGTACACTGATCATGAAACAGGAACAAGAGGCGATCCTTTATAAGGAAGCGACAGGTTCATCCAAGGGTGGAATCGATCAACGCCTGTATGCAATTGAAGGGAGCGACGGACAACCGGCACTCGCCGCCAGCGCCAGCCTCGGCCCCACCAAGGCCGCAGCAGTTGCTGACGTCGGGAAGGTCAGTCGAGGCTATACCGAAGAAATGGAACATTTCGCATTCTGCATCCGCAACTTCGGTAATAACCCCTCGGAAGCACCGCTCCGTTGCCCCGGTAAGCAAGGGATGAAAGACGCCATCATGGCACTGACATCAAACCTCGCGATGAAACACAAGAAACGGATCGTCTTCAAAGAAGAATGGTTTGATCCAGCAAGTGACCTTGTTCCAGAAACGGATAAGGAAATCACTGGTTGATTTCCAAATTCGATTTAATGAAATCAGGCTCTCACAAAATCGTTTGTGAGAGCCTGTTTCACGTCCGTCATGGGAACTGCAACACTCTTGAGGTGTGACAATCGCATCAGATTTTTGTTGTTGCGTCCTTATCGCCGACTGTGATTAACAAAAGGAACGGCGGAGTTGTTGGAAACAAAAAAGGCTTAAAGCAAATTGTTTTAAGCCTTTACGTCAAATGTTCCCAGGACAGGAATCGAACCTGCGCGAGATTACTCCCACTAGGTCCTGAACAGCCTTTTTGAAACGAGCATTTTTGGCACAAAACCCTATTTCTGTAGGGTATTATCGACATCGCAAGCCGTCTCCTAAAGTCGCATACTGTGCCACGAAATCGCCGTAAGTCTCGAAAAATCGGGTATTTCGTGGAAAACAGGCCGATTCTTCCACGATTGAACATGTAACAGTCTGCCGTCGTTTTTGGTCAGTTCAACCGATCTGACACCCGCTTCACCTGCACCCGATTCCATTCGGCCCCGCGTCGGGTGGTATGGCCATCAGCGTTCAGAGCTTCGGCGATTGCTCGCAGGCTCTTTCCGCTCGCTTGGAGTTCCTGCATCATGGAGACCAGATCGACGTAGGCTTCTTCGGCTTTGGCTGTTCGGACGGCGCTTGCTGCGATCGCTCCTTTTTGTGCTCCACGTAGACGGGCTTCTTCGCGTCCTTCCCAATGTCCAGGGCGAGACGGTCCGAGTTGCACGCCACGGGCTTTCGCTGCTGCCAACGCCACTTTCGTTCGGTCGCTGATGGCTTTCGCTTCCCCTTCTGCCACTGCTGCCAGAATGTGAATCGTCAGACGGTTGGCGTGTTCCAAGTCGATGGCGATGAAGTCGACCCCTGATTCCATCTCCTGGGCGACAAAGCCGCAATTTGTTGAAATCAGTTGGTTTCGGTTAGAATCTGGTGAGATGAGAGAGCCAGACCTCAATTGAGTTCAATTAGGTGATCCCGAAATTCAACGATGTCGGCTACCTTCCGCCTGGCATTCATTTGGCCAGTCTTGATGAAATTGCTGCGCGGTTTGGCGAAGAGTCGGAACTTCGGCGTGCGCAGATGGATTCTGTTCGATGGCTCGTCGAAATGACAAAGAGAGCAGGTATACTTCGAGTGATTCTTAATGGCAGTTTCGTCACAGATGTGTTTGAACCCAACGATGTGGATTGTGCGATGCTGTTGTCGCCAGATTTTCCAGTCGATCCTGTGGCTGCGGCTGAATTGAATGACGGGCTTCCATTCGTCGATTTGCACATGGTGGAGGCGAATGAATTCGCAATTCTCGTCGACAAGTTTTACGCGACGGATCGCGATTCGATCCCGAAAGGTGTCATTGAGGTGATATTATGAGTATTGAAAGTCAGCGACAATTAGAGAATTCGCGAGCCAAACTTAAGCTGCTGGAAGATCGTCTCAGTGAGCTCGATCAGGCGCCCGCGCTGAATTCGCAAACTCGCGAATTAACCAAGAGGTCCCTTAAAAAACTGGCAAATCAATTGAGAGAAGAGATTGTTCGCTTCGAGTCCCATCGAGCGCCGGCGAACACCTAATTCTTCGCACGCCGCAGTAGTGCGTTGGCGCGGAGACCGATTCCACGGGTATTTTGACTATTTGCTCCGTGACTAACGGCTAATTTCTGCATTCCGTCGGGGAAAATCGCAAATTCCTGACGACACAACCAAAGAAAATCGTGACACCCATTGAGTGACACGTTGATTCGGTTGCTTACGGTGTGTGCTTCCCATTCGTCCACAAGGGCCACAACTGCCTGAATACGGGGAGGCGAAGATGCTCATCGGTCGCGGAGTTCACGAATAAAAGGGACAGCGACATCTAATAGTCCCACTCGTTTAAACGTTGCTTCTCTCATTCGATCAATGCGTTCGGCCGCTTTACGCATCGCATCGGGATCTCGTGGACCTTTGCCGAGATTGGCAATCACCTCTGCAAGCTCTTGCTTGGCTTCATCAGTCCCAGTGGTGGCAACTTTTGTGCTCATGTCTGCATTGTCGGAGGAATCGAATGGAAGTCAATTGGAATCAGCAACCATTGGATACGCTGGTAGATTCATGGACAGCTTCTCATCCACGCTTTCGCCACGCGTTTCGCGAATGAGTTCAACAGCGATTTCAATCGTCCCGAATTTCTCGCGGATCTCTTCGGTGGCTTTGTTCCCGCGCTCTTGAATTCGTTGGTAGACCTCTGGATCGAGGCGTCTGCCGGCAATCCGCTCAAGCAGCGCTTCGGTGTCGGCGTCATTAAAAAGTTGAGTGTGGATCGTCATGAACAAATTGTCGGAGGCGGAGTGGAGAACGTCAATGCGATTTTGAAGTATCGAGATGTCCTACCGCGACTCCGTTCAACTATGGAAACAAAAAAGGCTTAAAGCGAATCGCTTTAAGCCTTTAGGTTAATATGCCCAGGACAGGAATCGAACCTGCACGAGATTACTCCCACTAGGTCCTGAACCTAGCGCGTCTGCCAGTTCCGCCACCTGGGCTGCGGGGACAACAAGAATACGAATTCGTCTCGCGTGAGGCAAGGAACCACATCGGCATTTATCCAACCTAAATCGGAATCATTTTTGCGACACGGCGCTTGCGAATTGAAAACAAATCGTTATCATTCTCTCCCTCGCGGTTAGGCCGCCCGCTGCGCCGCTAGCGTAGCTCAACGGCAGAGTACCGGTTTTGTAAACCGGTGGTTGTGGGTTCAAATCCCACCGCTAGCTTTTTGCGAGGAGGCTTTTCGGCGGGATACCCGAGTGGCCAAAGGGGCCAGACTGTAAATCTGGTGGCTCTGCCTTCGCAGGTTCGAATCCTGCTCCCGCCATGATTT
>JBAXBD010000434.1:0-5663 GCA_037142165.1 Schlesneria sp.
CAACGGGGATTCCGAAACTTGTCGGCGTTGAACATCGCAGCGCGGCGAACCTTGTTGAGTTTGCCAGTGAGGAACTGTTCGAACCGGCCGACCTGGCTCGGGTTCCGTTTATCGATAATGTCGCGTTCGACTCGAGCATCTCTCAAATTTTTGTGACGTGGGCACTCGGTGGAGCACTCCTTTTTCCTGCCAGAGGACAGGAATTGAGTTGCTGCGAGGTTACGATTGATCCCACTTCCATCGGTACCGTCCCATCAGGTTTGATGGCGCTACTTGATGCCGGGGAGCTGCCGTCATCGGTCCGGGTCATCGGACTTGGTGGCGAAGCGATCCCTGCTTTGCTGCTTGAGCGACTTGGGAAACTGAGCCATGTTCGGAAAGTCTACAATTACTACGGGCCGACGGAGACCACAGTCTATTCGATGGTGGCACGTGTGATGGGGCCTGGGTCACCCAGCCGCGACCCGCTTTGTGATCGTGGACGAAACCTGGGGTATCCGATTCGAAATACCCGGATTTACCTGTTGGATCAATGTGGCCGTCCAGTTCCGCTGGGAGCACCGGGCGAGATTTTTATCGGTGGGATCGGAGTGACACGCGGTTATCTTGGTGCACCTGAATTGACCTCCGAACGATTTCGACCCGACCCCTTTGCTGATGAGAGTACGGCTCGCCTTTATCAAACTGGCGACCTTGGATTTCGGTTGCCTGACGGCTCTGTGGAATTTCTCGGCCGCCGGGACCACCAGGTGAAGTTGCGCGGGCACCGAATTGAACTCGGGGCCATCGAAGCGGAACTCGCCCGTCACCCTGCACTTCAGGATGCGATTGTGATCGCGAGAGAAGCTGTTCCGGGAATTCAGCATCTCGTGGCTTACCTGATTCCCAAGCCTCTGGAAACGGTTCCGACCCAGGCCGAACTTCGAGCTTTTCTGGAACCAAAACTTCCCGAATACATGATTCCTGTGGCGTCTGTTGCAATCGAGAGTCGGCCGATTTCACCCAGTGGCAAACTCGATCGAAATGCTCTACCTGAAGTCTCGTTTGCGAGCGAACGGGAACGGATCGAACCCGCCACGGATCTTGAAGAGAAACTCAAACGGATCTGGGTCGAAGTGCTGGGGCATGACGATTTTGGAGTGACCGACAACTTCTTCGAGATCGGCGGCCATTCGCTCGCGACGATACGACTGGTGTCCCGGATTGAACAGACGCTGGGTCCGGCCAGGCAATTCCCAGTCTCGAATCTTTTTCAAGCACCGACCATTCGTGCGTTAGCGGCGATGATGAGTGACGGAAAGGATCATTCACGTCTCGAGTCGGTGGTCCCGTTGCAACCGCCTGGAAGTGGCCCTCCCCTGTTTTTTCTTCATGGTGTCACAGGTGGTATCACTGAGCATTTGCGAACTGCACATCTTCTTGCCCCAATCATTCGGGTTTACGGCGTGCAAGTCGTTGAATCGAACGGTCGTCTCGCTCCTTTCACAACAGTGGACGACATGACCAGTTATTACGTTCGCGAGATCAGAATGGTCCAACCGAACGGCCCGTACTTCCTGGCAGGTTTTTGCGTTGGAGGATGCCTCGCCTTCGAGACGGCACGGCGGCTTCGCGAGGAGGGTGCAGAAATTGGTGCGGTGTTTATCGAGGACGCAGCTCCTGTCGGTAGGCTGCCGTTTCGAGTTTGGGCGCCGTATCGTGCGAGAAAGATGCCAGAAATGATATGGCGTCATTCGTCGAATCTGCTGCGAATCCCCTTCTGGAAGTGGCCTCAATACGTTCTTGAACGGACCTCGTTCGGACGATCGTCCAGGACGCAATCGGAGGCTGTTGACACTTTTGATGCCTACAACAACCCGGTCGTGGACACGGTACGATTCCATCGATTCAAAAGACTTGATGCAAAAACCGTTCTGTTGTGCTCAAATCACTTTTCCGACTCAACGATCTTCGCCTGGAATGCGATGTCATGCGGAAGACTGAGTGTTCATCGCGTGCTTGAGCAACATAAAGATTTTCCGACAGATGCTGCACCTGTTATTGCCGACATCATCCGCACCGAGATGTTACGACAGATTAAGCCGAACGAAGTAGCAAAGAAGTAGAAAAGGGGATAAGGCTTACGTTCGGATTCGCTATCGTCGATTGGCATCTTTGTGCGACCTCGGGGTCGAAATGGGAATTCGAATCCGAGTTGTTTGCCGCTTGCCTCTTTCCATGACTCTGAGCCGAACGATTGGCGTCGAACGACAGAGGCTTGCAAGCAATCCAGTTCCTTTTGAATAAAGGCTCGAATCACTCGCGTGACACAGTCCCGCAGGGGAAACAGTGGGAATCGCGTTTGGCATAAAATTCGAACGCGGCACAATCATCGTCATCACAGAAATTCCGCCCCAAGGCATTTCCACGACAGAGAACGTGAATCATCATTCCTCTCGGTCTTAGCGAACCGATCGTGGCATGCCAACGAAAAGATCCGAAGAAGATGCCCCTTGTCAACGAGTAATCGGACTTATCCCCGTTTCTTCGACCAAGGGCCGTGATTTCCATAGTTTTCATCCCATCTTGGAATACGCCCATCTATCGAAGCTGTCATCCACATCGCAACATACAATCCTGCACAACTCACCCAAATTGCGACCGTCGTGATGAAGAGCCAATGCGAAATGACGGATGAGTTCCTTTCATAGTAATTCAACATCTGACTTCCTCGCACACTCGATTTGTCCCGATCTTAACCGATCAAGCCCAGGCGTCTCTTTCCAATTCGTCGAGAAGGGACTTTGCGACGGCGAGGTCATCAATTGGATGCCACGGGTCCTTCCACTCGAAATCAATCGGTAGTTTCGCCTGAATACATTTCCACGGATCTGCCGTCAGGGTCTCGAACAACTGCCCTCAGTCCCCACTCAGTTTGATTTGGTTCTTCAATGATTTCAACGCCGAGTGAATGAAGTCCGAGGTTTATCCCACGCAACTTCTGAATGGTGAAGCCGAGACGGGTAGTTCGATCAACGTCTCCTGGTTTCTATGCCGGATAAATCTCAAATACCAAGCCGGAAAGATCAGCCGAAAAGTGAACGGGGACGGTTCCATGCCGATGTTCTTCGAATGCTATTCCCAATTGGCGATAGAATGTGGAAGCTCGATTGATGTCGGATGATCGGATGTCGGCGATGCAGTTCTCTGCGGTTTCGTAACAGAACCTGCTCCCGCTTCAAGTGCCGTTCAAGACCAGCACGTTCCCCTCACATCCCCGAGTCTCATAATAACTGGCACAGAAATCACCAGCAGGCCAACTCAATGCAGGAAATTCTCATTGTCGCTAAAGCGAAGAAAAATCGCCGTCGAAGATTTCGAACATGAACATTCTATCACACTAAAACGCAGGGCCAATCCGATGAAGCAACTTGTCACACTAATCGCCATACTCTCACTATACACAGCCCGTGCAAACGGCGGCCTCATCGGCGTCGACTTTGAAAACGGAAGTGTCAGCACAGTGACAAATTGGAATGTGGTGGGCGACGTTACATCGTTGTCGAACCTAATTCAAGACAATGGCCAATCTACGAATGTCTCCTTAACGATCGTTGGGTCGACTGGCCGCATCTTCGCTGAAACCATAGCAAGTACTCGTCCTATCTATTCAACATCACTCGAGGGAATTAATGACTTTGCCCTCGGCAATACCACGATCACGGTCACACTGCAAAATCTCCTTCCAAACGAATCCTACGACGTTTGGGGTTTTGGTTTATACGATGGTGCTTCGCCAAATGCTCGTCAACAAAGACTTACAATTGCCGGTTCCAATTCCGTCTCCTTTAATCAGGACATCCACAACAATCCATTTAAACTCTTCGTAAACGGCAGTATTGGGAGTAGCAGTCAAACCCTCCAGTCGTACGCCGCACAGGTGACCTCGACCGATACCGGTAATCTGACGTTTACCGTTCAGAATCTCGCGCTTATCGGTGGCGAGATTGGGTTGGCTGGCCTAGCGGTCCAAGGAAAATTTGCCGCTCCCGTGCCTGAACCAAGTAGTTTTGTGTTATTCGCATCAATTGGAATGCTCGTGTTTTTTGGTACAGGAAACGGGGTCCGGAAAAGAAGATAAGTTCGAAGGCGCGAAAGTAACCTCGCCGCCTATTGGCTGGAAGTCACATAGAAGATTAAGCGGACGGGGACAGATAACAGTTGAACCTGTCCCCGTCCGTTGCATCGTCCCGGTTTGATATCCGTCTAAGGAACAAGTGTCGAGCCGACTTGCGGGGGGGGAAACCAAAGGGGTCAGGTCCAGTTGTTTTCATTTTGGCCTTGAAACCGCCCAGACTTCGAAGCTCCCATTAATTCAGTCGGGTTTTCTTGGCCTCCTTCGGGGACGGAAAGTTAGAGAAGAATTCGTGTCAGGAACTTTTAAGCGAGAATGCCCTTTTGTATTTCCACGATTTTTACGCCCACCACAAACGGAAAGCAAGAAGAGGTCACAGGAACTGAAAGACGTGGAAGCTCATTCGTTTTCCACCGCGAATAACCAACAGATCTGGCTTCAAAACTGAAGGTGGGCTTTTTTGGCGCTGCGTCAACCTCATCGTTACAAACCTCATGAGCACCTTCCAAACGTTCAGAAAGCATCTCTGCTTTTCTATTTACATACGCCTAGCATTCTTGTACATTTTTTGTCGGCGACTTTGTGTTAATGGAGGCAACGAATCTGGTCGAGGAAAATCCCGGGATTGACATCGTGGGCTCGCCTGGATTTCCAGAAAGCAAAACCTGTCGGCTGCGATTGATCTTTGACCGCTTCGTATCAATTTCATTGTGCGTCCCCGGCGTCGACTTGAAGCGATCGGCGATACGTGCAACAAAACCAGGACAGCGACAAAAGCCCGAAAGCGAATAAAAGCGGGGCAGCGAACAAATGCGGGACAGGCACCTCGAAGATCGGAGCCAGTCCCGGTTTTGTTCGTTGTCGAACTGCGTCGAAGTCTGTCGAACTCGCTCGAACTCTCGCGAACTTTTTTATGACGGAAAAATTGAAAGTGGCTTCGCAAACCCTATGAAATATGAGGGTTGGTCGAAGTGGCTCGAAGTCGCGCGAACTTTGAGATCAAATGCTGCGGGGCGCGATGACGGCAGAACCGAAGCGAAGAAGATATTTTGACACGGAGGCACAGAGGACAATGAGAAGATTTCAAATCCGGGAAATTCCGCGAGTTAGCCTTTATTCGTGAATTTGCGACCTCTTTGTTCCTCTGTGTTAGGATGGTTTTCTGATCGGTCAATCAAGGAATCGATGTTTTGCAGAAGCCAGTGGCACGTATCGTCCACGCATTTCAGCTTGGATGGACTACTACGCATGCCTCGGGAGTCCGATTGGGTTGCAGAGTTGCGCAAATGCACTGATCGTCGAGCGGCATTGTCATCCGAGATCGGCGCTATAAGCCGCCGCTACGGTTCGGCCATCGTTGCGCAAGCCTTCCGAACTTCGAAATGTCGAAAATGGACTGGTTTCCGCCATAGTTGCGCAAGAATCTCATTGTTGCGCAACTGGCGTTCTTGTCGGGACGCCTTGTCATCCAGGGTCGGTGGGCGGAAGCAGCTGCTACGGATCGGCCATAGTTGCGCAAATCATTTAGAAATGCGAAATGTCGAAAAAG
>JBAXBD010000435.1:0-5649 GCA_037142165.1 Schlesneria sp.
GGAAAAACGGATCCCTTTCACGTGATCGTCTCCAAACGCGCCAAGCGATTGTTAATCCCTTGGGCGTTCTGGTGTCTTGTTTATGGAATCAAAGAAGCGGCCAAATCCTATCTGCAATCGAAATCAATTTACCACCACGCCTCTTGGTGGATGTTACTGGTTGGGACATCGTTTCATTTGTGGTATCTCCCATTCGTGTTTGCGATGACATGCCTCGTGCACTTTTTTCAAAGCGCGTGTTGGCCATCGACAGGTCTTTCAAAAACATTGACATCCTTGATCGGAGTCGCCATTTTTTTCCCGATTTGCTCATATATTTTACCGGCTTATCCCTGGCCGGTTCCCGTGACAAACTGGATATTTAGCGTTCCGGCAGTGTTCATCGGTTTGGCACTGCCACAAATGGCTCTTACGCGCCAAAGCGTTATCATCTCAATTGTTCTTTTACTCACAGTCGCTACCCTAAGCTTGGGGGACCGGTTTATCGGATTAAACTCGCTTAGCGTTCCGTATATTGTTGGGACAGCTTGCCTGATTACAGCTTGGCTGGTCCCTCTGCCTTTTAATAAATACATCGAATGGATGGGGCAGATTAGTTTCGGAGTGTACCTAACTCATCAGTTGTTTCACACATTGGTCCGGCAAACGACTCTCCCTCACGAAAGCGCAGCTTTTGCTGTGTCGGTCATTCTGGTTTCCATTGGAATCGTAACGATCTTGCGGCGATCCGCTTTTTTTCGGTCCGTCACGTAGAATTCCAGCCTTGGCTTCGCCTGCAACCAATCTTGAATGCAAACTCCCGTTAAATCCAAGAATTTGACTCAATTGATTGAACGTTCACGACCAGACCGATTGCAAATCGATTGATTCAAATTCCAAATGAGAACGGATTCCAAATGACTAGATTCCGTTCCTTGAAAAGCCGGTTCTCATTTGAAGACAGACACTCTTTGGGTCCGATTTCGAAATCAACCCCATTCAAGTTTCTGTGGCGATCAATTACTCGTATCAGCCCCAATGATGGTATTCCTGCTGCTTGAACTCAAGCGTTCATCCTCGTCCCCAGCCGAGTAGTTCTGACGAATTGAATCGAGACTCGCTGAGAACTGGTCGAGGCGGTCGCGGTGACGAGCAAACTCGATACAGCGCTGTTCAAGATCCGGGAATAGTCCTGCCCCCGCTTTCGCACTGGCAAGTTCGCGAGCCATGCCTTCGATCCGGCGCGTCAGTCCACGACGCAGACGCCATGTATAGCTCATCACAAACATCCCCGCCCAGCAAATCAAAAACAGGGCTGCGGGAATATAAAAATTCGTATCCAGCAGCGGCTTTTCCAGCCAGAACGAGTCATAAAAGAAATTGCGACCGACCCGGTATAACAAGAATCCCGGGAGTAACGTGAACAAGGCTTCGTAACAAAATCGCGTAAACCAGTGTGAGTTTCTTTTGGCAGCATCCAGAATCAAATCATCAATACGCCTCGCCGCGTCCGTAAGAAATTCCATCTGCACATCAGCGGCAGAATGACGGAGATGGTCGAAAGTTCCGGTCTCTTGCGGTGCCCGATCCAGTTTTGCGGAATGCACGTGCCCCGTAATCACCATCTGAGCTTCACGCAGTTCTGAATCGGTTAAACCAAGTGAGGAGAGCGAATCGAGTCGCTTCTCAGCGTCGTGTTCCTGATGCTGCGACGTCAACCAGCGACTGCCATGGACCAGGCCGACCAAAGCCATCTGGGCCGTCGTTTGAGATCTCATCAACGAGAACGAAGCGAGCAGACTCGCCTGGCTGTGCCACAACTTCAGCACCGAAGCGAAGGGACTGTAACCCCACATCTGTGTCACCTGTCCAAGCAATCGTCGCTCCCAGAGACCTCGACTGACCAGCAGTTCGTCCTGCAATCGGCTGGCCATTCGTTCGGTCGCACGGTGTCGCTGATCGTCCAGAGCTTGCTCCAGTCGCTGAACCAGTGGAGCATGATTTTTCAGGACTTCGCGGGCATGCGATAGAACTTCATGAACCAACCCCATCAGGTTGCTGCGACGAATACGGACTCGCTGCGTCGCGGAAAGCTCCTGCATTAACAGGTCCAACAGTCGACCGAAGTCCCCCGTCGGCCTGATTCCTGATTGCTGTTCTTGTAACGCCTGCTTCGAATTAACGAAGAACATGTCGGCAATTTGAAACCTGGGGCTGAGGTGTCCTCGCCAATCGTCCCGAATGTCGGAATCAAGATCGGCGTGTGACTGGATAAAAACCAGCCGACAGCCACTGGCCGCCTGTAAGAGTTCGTCGCTGACTTTGGCCGACCGATACTTCTGCTGTGTTCCGACATAAAGCAGGACATCACAGTAGGGCAACAACCGATGCAGTCGCGCAAGATTACTGTTAGCCGTTTCGGACTCAGATGTATCAGGGTCCGGGCAATCAACGATGACAATGTCGCGCAGCAGCGGGGTATCAACGCGAACGATTTGAACCTCGGCGTCACCCGAGTTGGCTGGTAATTCATATACGGCAAGATCGGTCTGGGGATGCGCAAGCACAATGGGAAGCGTTGTTGTCGGTCGCTGGCGTCCAGCCGAAGTGACTTCCTGCCCGACCAGTCCATTAACAAGCGAGCTTTTGCCGACGCCGGTCCCACCAAACGTTGCCACAACCAAAGGGGCTTCGACACGTGCCCGTAACGGTTCGAGCCGGGATAAAAGTCGTTTGATCAGCGACTGGCTCTGTTGAACCGGCTCCCACGCAGATGACTCCATTGACCATGCTCCCAGCCGAGCAACCAGATCGTCCACGTTTGCCAGCAATTCCAACTGAGCCAATTCCGAAGTCATCTGTCTTCCCATCATTGCCATTAGCCCAACCCGACCGGTTGAAGCGGACACTTCGCAGCGATAAAGCTTTCACGACGGTTATCAACGGTAAAGTCGACTGTTACCGTTCGTCTTAATGAAAAACCACTGACATCAACCACCGTACCCAGACCATATCTCGGGTGTCGTACCTGCATGCCGATCGCGAATCCAATCGGAAGTGAAACACCTTGATTGGAACCCGATTCCATGGCCGCTGCCGTTGTGAGATGCGGCTTTCCTTTCCCCTTCCGCTTATCTGAGGCCGATGTTTTACCTCGATTTAAACCTGCAGAACGTTTCAAGCCTCGACTGCGTTTGGGAACGTCTTCCGGCAGGAAATCATCAAGAATGTCGGAGTCGAAATCGTCGGCGAACGAATCACTTGAATGCTCATCGCCGTAGCTGTCACCTGCAGTGCAATCGCGTATTTCGATACTCAGTTCTTGCAGAAAATCACTGGTAATTGTCGACAGCGTTCTTCCGTGGATTTCCCGCCGCTGGGTGTGAGTGAGAACCAGTTGATCCTTCGCGCGTGTGATCCCGACAAACAGGAGTCGCCGTTCCTCTTCAAGTTGGGCAGGATCATTTTCACGAAGCGATCGTTCGTGCGGGATGAGGTTCTGTTCGACACCGATGACATACACGTTCGGGAATTCCAAACCCTTGGCAGCGTGCAACGTCATCAACGTGACGGCGCCAATATCTTCCTCCAATGAATCGACATCTTGCGTCAGACTAGCCGTCTCTAAAAACCCTCCCAGTGTCGCGACTTCTTCTTTTTCTGCCAACTGACGATCGTATAGAATCGCCGAACTGATCAGTTCATCGACGTTCGACTTCCGCTGGATTTCGTCTTCCTCCAACGACCCCTCGTATTGGCGGTAATAGCCGGTTCGTTCCAGCACCGACCGCAACAGTTTCGACACAGGTCCGACCGTTTCGGAATTGGCATCGGACTCCGTTGGTTCGTCACCAAACTGAAATTCAGTTGATCCCGCTTCGTCGCCGAACGGGTTCGCCGCCAGTTCTGCAAATTCGTCGATCAGAGCGGCAAACGCTCGAAGTCCTACGGCGGCCTTCTTGGAGAGATTGGGAACTCGCTCAGAATTTCTTGCTGCAGCCAGGAGTTCAATACCCGCCGCGTCGGCCCATTTCACGAACCGATCGAGCGAACTCTTTCCAACTCCACGTGCCGGGGCGTTGACGACTCGCAGAAACGCTATTCGGTCACGCGGGTTGTCGATTAGCCGCAGGTAGCCCAGCACGTCCTTGATTTCGGCCCGCTCGTAAAACGCAAGACCTCCAGCAACCTGATAGGGGATCTTCCACCGTGAGAGCGCTGTCTCAACCGACCGCGAAAGGGAATTCACTCGATAGAAAATCGCGAAGTCTGACCAGTTTCGATCACCCGATTTCACCAGCGAATGAATCTCGGACGTAATGGACATCGCTTCGTCCTGGCCATCCAGATACAGCCGTAATTCGACGGGTCGACCGCTGGGTCGAGTGGCGATCAAGCGTTTTGGTTTGCGACGTTCGTTGTGCCGAATCAGTTCGTCGGCAGCGGCCAGGATTTCCGGTGTGCTGCGGAAATTCTCTTCCAGCCGGATCAGTTCGACGCGAGGGAAGTCGCGTTCAAAACGGAGAATGTTTTCAATCTGGGCGCCGCGCCAGCCGTAGACCGACTGATCCGGATCACCCGTCACGCAAAGATTCGGTTCACGTTGAGACAATGCCGCAACGATCTGGTACTGCGCTCGGTTCGTATCCTGGTATTCATCGACAAGAATGAACCGAAAACGCTCGTCCAGGGACAGCCGCAATTCCTCGTTTTCGGTCAACATGCGCGCGACATGCATCAGCAAGTCGTCGAAGTCGACGGCGTTCGATTCAAGCAACCTCTTCTGGTAGGCAGGATAGACGCGAGCGACGACCGCATCGATATGAGTCCCCACCGATTTGGCATGACGAGCCTGGTACTGTTCCGGCGTAACCAGATCGTTCTTGGCCTTACTGATCCGCCCCAACAGTTTTGACGCTGGAAAGTGCGTGGCATCGAAATCGAGGTCTTGCAAGACACTTTTCAATAGAGTCAATTGATCGCTGACGTCAAAGATCGAGTAATTCGACGAAAGGCCCGCAATAGCGGCATGCTCTCGAAGCAGCTTCGCACAGAATCGGTGGAAAGTACTGACCCAAACAAACGAACGTGGCAGCAATGCCTGAACCCGTTCGCTCATGACTCGAGCGGCTTTATTCGTAAACGTGATCGCGAGAATTTCGCGAGGGTGAACCCCACGTGAAATCAGTCGGGCAATCCGGCGCGTAATCACGCGGGTCTTTCCCGAGCCTGGCCCCGCGACAACTAACAAGGGACCTTCAAAGTGCTCGACGGCCGCTCGTTGAGACGGAGTCAAATCATCGGCAAAGCTCACGGACCAGGCACTCCCTTGTAAGACAACCACTCCTTTGCAAAAGCGGTTGAAATTGTAACGATAATCCAGCAAAACAACGAACGATGGCAAGCCGTCTCTGTCCTATTCCTGTCGAGAACACGACGATCAGTCCCTGTGAATAAGGAGAACCGCTTGACCAGGAACAGATCGAACGGTAAAGATTAACCGTTTTTTCCGAACTCCTGACATCGAATTGAAATGCCAATGCGGCGATCGAAACTAGGCGGTCACGTTCGACAAAATAGCCTCAAGCCATTGAACTGCTTCACCCCGTTTCTGCGGGTGATGTTTTTGGCACACTTGTTCCTTGTCGGCTGCTCGCCTCAGATCTCGCT
>JBAXBD010000436.1:0-5646 GCA_037142165.1 Schlesneria sp.
TTTGGCACCATGTACTGCTTACGATCGTCGGCACTGTTGTGCAGGACATGCCGTAGCCAATCAGGTCTTAATTTGTCTCCCACACCTGTCAGAGTTGGAGGCAAACGACCTTCGTCACCCATCTCTTTTTGTCGAGATTCAAAAGAGCCATCGCGCGCAAGCTCCACACCACCAAGCTTGTCACGTTGATGGCATGCGTAACAATTTAAGGATGTCAGCGTTCGATGCACTGTCTCACTTGTGGTTTCAACCGGTTGAGATTTGATCCCGAGTGCAAGCGCCGAACGCTGTGTTGGTGTCAGGCCATATCGCGGTGCTTTGCCAGGGATCTTTTCCGCGAGGCAACCGCTGTTCGCGACCAGATCGGACAACGGCTTTGCTTTCAGTTCAGACGCAATCGCTTTGCCATCGACCGTCATGGAGTGGCATGACGCACATCCGACGGTTGTGAACAGTTCGCGACCCTGTTCCACAAGCTTGGCATCGATCGTAAACACCGGTTTATCCGAAACAGGTGCCGGAACTTTAGGCTCCAGGAATAAGAATCCCGAGATTGGCTGACGTGCAAGACCTTGCCCCGCAATTTCGACTTCCAGCGTCGCTTCGCCACCACCCTGGAAGTATTCGACAACAACCTCGTGAAAACCAGCAGTAAGTGTCTTACGGCCTTCGACTGTCTGGTGCGGATGAATGCCATCACAATCGGCAACCGTTTCACCGTCGATGATCAGTCGGCTGCCATCGTCTGAACCGAGTGCGAACTGATATTCCCCTTGTTTGACGATTTGCAGATTCGAAGTGAATCGCAATCCATAATTATTGGGTCGGCCCGCGACCGAAAGATCAAATCCTACTGACTCCCCTTGCGAAGCCACTTTCAGACTGGCGAAGTCTGGTAACTTATCCCAATTCCCACGAAACAACTGGAATTTCGTGTTGAGAGTCAGCGCTCCACCGCGAACAAAATAATGTGCGAGATTCTGATAATCTTCGTCGCTTAGCCCCATCGCGGGCATTCGGCCTGATGGCCGTGATTTCAAAGGATCTTTAAGAAACGCCATCAGGCTGGGCATCGAATACTTTTTCCCCACATCCGGCAGGATCACCGACGTGGCAATTTCCGGAGCGCTCTCTGTCTGAGCATTATGGCACGCAAGACAGCCCACAGTCCGGAAAAGTGTTTCCCCCTTTTGGGCGGCTGTCGCATTGGAATGTCCTTCGGGAACATTTCCGGTCGACGCAAGAAAGTGGGTCAACGCTTCGACACTTGCGGCCCGAGCTGCTTCTGGACGACCTGACAGAACATCGGGCATCGTCGTTCCCGGCCTTGCCGCGTGAGGGTTGGCAAGATACGAACGTATCCATTCCACTTTGACGCGACTACCAATTCCATCAAGGATCGGTGCCTGCTTTGGAGACAACAGTTTCTTTGTCGTGTCGTCTGCCGCATGGCACGAGAGACAGTTGAGTTCGCTCAACAGAATCCGACCACCGGTAACAGGGTCAAGCTTGATCGGCTCGTCATCGTCTCCGACAGGCTTTTCGACCGCGCCTGAATAAAACCGTTCGAATCCAGGTATTCGAGGATGGGTTAATTCGGCCGCGACCGAAATCGAATGTCGTCCGCATAGCCCGAGAATGACGACAATACCGACCAACCGAAAATTCATTACTCAGGCTCCAGAAAACTTGCAAGCAATGGTTTTGACCAATGATCCAGCAGGAACGAATTCCTATCCCTTCGGCATCTCTGTCCGACCGAGTGCTGAATCGTATTCGCTGACTGCCGGAATCAACATGGCCGTGGTCGTAAAACCATATGCCGCGACGACGAAGAGACACACTGGAAGCGTGTAATCGAGCAAAAAGCTGGTGATCGCATAAAATGTACAGAACGGCAAAATCCCCGCAGCAAGCGTCAGGGCAGGGGATGGGTTACGATGAGTGAGCGATGCCCAGAGTCCAAGACTGCCGCCTAAAATGAAAACCAGGAAACTGGGAAGCTGTAATCCGAAGGACGCTTTGGCCTGCAGAATGAGAATCATGCAAATGAAGATTCCTACGAACAGGAAGAACATGGTTCCCAGGCTGTTCGCAATCGCCGTGCGTGAAATTGTATAGCTGAGTCCTGAATGAAGACCAAGCATGGCCGAAAACAAAACCAATGCGAGAAATCCAAGCACAATGTAAGTGAAGTTTTCGAAGGTAAGGATCCCTTCCACCAGGTTCTTGACCATGAATAAGAGTGGAATCAGGATCAATTCTTTACTGTTGTAAAGGATGCCTCCCAGCTTCCCGATGATGAATTCTTTCGCGCTGATGTCCGTCACAAGAAGCAATTCCAGCGTGCCGCCGTCACGTTCACTTGTCAGAGCCGTCACACCCTGAGCGTTAATTAACATCATCGAGAGGAGGCTGACTGCGATAAACGCGGCCCCAACGGGTGAGACCATACCCAGCACTTTGGCAGAATTAGGGGGAGTATTCCAAATGGAATAAAACGCCGTCGCCGCGATCACGATATAAGCCAACTTGATGAAGATGACTTTGCGGCCGTAGGCTTTCGTCATCATTTCGCGCCAGATCACCGGACTGTTCCAAACGGGTCGCGGTGGTCGTGAAACTCCACGATCCTTTTCATCCAGCGTCGCCATGTCTCCGAGCGTCCGTGAGGGGTTCCAGATTCTGACTTGCAGGATGGTTAACACGATGATCGTCAGTGCCAATGCGGCCAGGAATCCGGCCGAGATCATGGCGATCGACTCATAATTTTTTCCGCCCGAAGTATTCAGCGGATCGAGCACTCGCAGCATTGCGCGAAAAGGATTCATCGCGCCAACAATAATCCCCGTGCTCGAAAGAGCGCCCACAATCGCAACGACACCTTCGATAATCCCGAGAAACAGGACGATACCAATCAGACTGATCGCAAGGGTTTGAAACGTCTTTTCTCGCCAGAACGCAACCAGTGAACCCCAGCTACCTGCAGCCAGCCCTGTTGCTGCAGAGATCGCAATCGCAGAGACGATTTGATTCGTGGAAACGCCACCCATCATCTGAACAAAGGCGAAGACCGGAATCGAAGTCACCAACAGGACGCATGGTAAAAGCAGGCTTGAACAGAGCTTTCCGAGCACCAGTTCACTGTCGCTGAGGTCCGTCATCAGCAGAAGCAGCATCGTCCGCCGATCTTTTTCTTGTGCGACGTTTCCGGCTGCGAAAAGCGAGGCAAAGAAAACCATCATGGCCAATTGAACCAGGGCAAAAACCTGAAACACCAACTGGCCGAACCGTGCAATGTCCCCCAGGTTTCGAACTTCCTGCCAACCAAATGTTGTCTGGGCGGCCGTGTACATCAAAACAAAGAACGCCCCGACGTAACCGGAACGAATCAGAAAGTGCATGAGCTGCCGAGGAACCGTCAAAGCTTCACGCGAAAACAAAGGACCAGCCAGCACAGGATCAACCTTGTTAAAAGCAGGTTAATTAACGACTTAGGGAAACATCAACGTGCCAAATTCGTTTTGGCGAACGACATTCAACTCAGTGAACGTCGCATCATACGACCGAAATTCGATTTCTTCGAGTTTCCGGGAGAAATAGGCGGCGAAATCTTGAGAATTCGCAATCCAGAATCCCAACGGGACGGCGATGTGCCAGTCCAGGCCGTTGGCTGGGCTGACATAGGGCTGTCGCGTTGCGAGGGAAGAGATTTGATAAGCGAATGAAGATTACCCAGCGATGAACTGGCTTACGCAATTCTCGAGTTCACTCCGCACCCAACTCCGTCTTCAAAAACTCTCGAAGCAGCATCGTGGCGTAGACGCCGCTCGGAAGCGAAAACTCAAACTTGATTCCGGTATCGACTGGCACGGCTGTCAGTTCCGACGGGCGGACAATAAAAGCTCGTCGGGCACCTGACATCAGTTGGGCAAATTTTTGAAACGCATCCAGATTCAAGCCCGCTTCTTCGAGCAACCGAGCCTCTCGTTCAGCGGGGACACCGCGCGGGCTGAGCATCTTCACGCCAAACATCGGTCCGGTGACCGACAATTCGCGTTGATCCAGTCGAGCTTGTTCACGGCTCACATCGTCCACAACAAATTTACCGCCTGATTCGATCACCTCCATCACATCGCCGTCCAGCACCGTGTGGAGCAAACCATCTTGAAGGCGGCGGGCGAGCACCTGATTGAACAAATCCGATTGCACAGATGACACAGCCAGCCTCAGCAAGAATTTTCGCTTTTGATACGGGATGTCCTGCGGCCGCTTTTTTCCCGCAAGCAAGTCCAGTCCGAGTGACAGCGTTTCACCGTCATGCCCGAATCGCTGCTCTCCATAATAATTTGGAAAACCTGACTGCAGCAAGACCCTGGCAATTTCGTTTGCACGATTACTGGCGTCGTCGCAGACCCCTCTCACAACCACGGTAAATCGATTTCCTCGCACGTGCCCCGTCCGCAGTTTGTTCCCGTGCAGACTCGATCGCAGTACACGCAACTGCTCGGATTCCAGCAGTTCCACACGAGGCCCGCACGTATTTGGCACTGAGACATACTGTCGCGTCACCGCCCGACGATCTTTAATCCCCGCCACTCCGACATCGTCTTGTGATATTTCCAGAATCTTTGACAGTCGTCGCAGCATCTGATCATGCGGCAAATCCCGTTTTTCAATCCAAAGAAAAAGATGTTGCCCCTCGCCCGACGGTTCATAAGCAGGAATTTCCTCAACAATAAAATCTTCCGGTTCGCATTTAAGCTGTCCACCAATTCCTGGGAGGTCGGACGTCAAATAGGGAAGTTCTGTACTCATACGTTCTTTCATCTCGACGACGACCACCGGAAATCAGAATGTGATTCTAGGTTTTGAATCCATTAAGCGTAATGAACCGCATTCGCTTATTAATTGGAAATTTCCAAGGAGAGTTCTCTCTTTCCTGCCGCTTTCATTTCGACGCGGGCGACTTTATGCTCCTTTCCGACTGGTCACGCGCTTCGGAAACTTTTTTTTGAGTCTTTGTGGAAATGACAGCAATCGCAACTCCGGATGAATTCGTTCCTGCGACCCAGTCAGAATTGGCTCGTTTCATGGCCGAGAACCTGGCAGGACCGAAGCAGACGATTTGCGCTGTGGGGGGCCGAACTGCCCTCCATTATGGATCTGCTGCTCAGGCCGACCTCATTGTGTCGCTTTCGGAGCTGACTCGGGTCATTGATTATCCCGCCCGCGATATGACGATTACGGTGGAAGCGGGGATGAGAATCTCCGACCTGCAAGCTCAGCTCGCCAAGGAACGTCAGCGATTGCCGATTGATATCGCTCAGCCCGGTCGAGCAACCTTAGGGGGTGCCGTTGCCACCAACACCAGTGGTTCCAGACGATTCGGTCACGGAACGTTTCGTGACTATGTGATTGGAATCTCGGCCGTTGATGCGAGCGGACAACTTTTTAAAGCGGGTGGTCGCGTTGTCAAGAATGTCGCGGGCTATGACATTTGTAAACTGCTGGTCGGTTCGCGGGGAACGCTGGGAATCGTGACCCAAATCACGCTGAAGCTGAGGCCGCTCCCCGAAACTTCGTCACTGGTCTGGTTTGGCTTTTCCTCGTTCGAACAGA
Source organism: Schlesneria sp. (assembly GCA_037142165.1). GTDB lineage: Bacteria > Planctomycetota > Planctomycetia > Planctomycetales > Planctomycetaceae > Schlesneria. The sequence goes on from JBAXBD010000436.1 coordinate 5,623, forward strand.
TCGAACAGGCACTCCAGATATTAT
>JBAXBD010000437.1:0-5630 GCA_037142165.1 Schlesneria sp.
GAAATATGAAGGCGTGCTGACGGCTGCGGAGAAGCGGGAACTGAATGTATTGCAGCAGGAAGGCGAACAATACGCAGATCGCATCGCCCGTCCCCGCACCGAAATGCTGGAATTGCTGTTGTTAGGTCTTGAACAAAAGGCTGCTCAGCAGAAGTCATCGCGATGACCGGCCTGAACGTCTTCCAGTATCCGGCCCACCCTCATCGTCGGCGTCACGGACCCCAGGGGTATGCATCCGCCGTTCAGTTTCGCGAATGGTTGCGCGACGAGTTTACTTTTCGTTGTGTCTACTGTCTGGAACGCGAACAGTGGGTCCATCGCACCGGCCATTTTCACGCAGAACATTTTCAGCCCGTTGCACAGCGCCCCGACTTGGAGTTGGACTACGACAACCTCGTTTACGCTTGCCACGTGTTTAACGCAATCAAACGGGACCAAACCGTCCCCGATCCACTCCGAGTGCTTCTCGCCGAATCGGTTAAGGTACAACCGAATGGAACGCTGATCGCCTTGACCAAAGAGGCTGCGAAGTTGCTGGAGATGCTCCATCTGAATTCATTCGAATCGCGTCGTCGACGCCGCTTAATGATGCGAGTCATTCGCCTCGCGGCAGTTCACGATTTGTCGCTGTTGCAAGAATTGCTGGGGTTTCCCGATAACCTTCCGGATCTCTCCCGATTGCATCCACCAAAGGGCAATCGAAGACCAGCCGGAGTCAAGCGATCATACTTCGCGCGAAGGCTGCGCGGAACATTGCCCGCAACCTGTTGAAACGCAAAAGGCGCCATGATGCGCTTTCGTCCCCGTCCGACGATCGAGAGGCAGCGCGTATACATCGTCGTAACATGCGAAGTGTTGTCAAATCGAAAAAGAAAGACAAATCAAATAAGAATCGCCGGTTACGGGTACCGATAGCATTTCATTTTCAATGAATCCCCAAAGCGGATTTCAGGCAGTCGTCGAGTTTCAAAATCAGTGCGGCGGGCAGGGTGCCAATGACTTTTTGAATGTTCGATTGGGGAAAGGTGTGCAATCGGTCGGCACGGACAACCGAATTCATTATCAACCCAGTTACTTTTCCGTCAGACGTTGAAACATCGATTAACAATTGATGCGGCTGATGGGCGTTCGACAGGTTTGATGTCACAGCGACGATAAACGTCTCGCGAAGTGTCTTGTTGAAAAAAACGTCATTCTGAACAACGATAGCAGAACGTATCTTAGAACCCGTTGTCCCGACGAAGGAACGCCTATCAAGACGCCATCACTCCGTTTCATTGTGATGGTGTCTCACTGTAGGTGTCATAGGCTTCCATTCCACGTTCGTCCCAACCGTTTTCGCTTGCTGATCGGGCTAATGCCTGTCGCATTTCCTCGTACGTCCAGTCTTCGCCGAGTAGCATGTTTAACCGGTTGAATACGTCAGTACGAACGAGAACATAGTCGACACCTTCTACTGTGATAGGCAATTTGCCCTTCGCCAGCATGACTGAGCGTTGTTCGTTGGTCAATGTCATTACAATCCCCGCGCATTATGATCTCGACCGCATGTCAATTCGGCAAGGAATTTCGAACAAGTCACGGTCCACGACCTCCACGCAACGCTACTCACAAGTCTGGGGATCGACCATCGCCGCTTGACCTGTCCGATGGACGGCCGCAAGGCGAGCCTGACTGATGCGGAAGTCACCAAGTGCCGAGTCGTGGACGCACTGCTCGCGTGAGTCGCTGGAATTACTGATGTTACGCCTCGAACAACAGGCGGCTCAGCAATTGAATTCAGCCGGATGACAAACATGCTTCATTCCCATGGTCCGGCTCAACGTTTTTCGACGTCGAGTTCGAATCGAAAACAGATGCATCCCCTTTCTGTCCACTGGTTCGGGTTGAACCGCCTGACAGGCCTCATCGAGAGAGTAAATCGGGTTTGCCGCCGTAAATATTTATCAGAGCCGTAAATGCGTCAACGATTTGTTTTTTCGAGGCGTCAGAATTGAATTCGAGTTGCGCCGAATTCGTGGTCAACTTGTCAAGTTTGCCTTTTCGCGCGATATCATGTTGTTTCGAACAAACTTCAATCAATCGTTTGTTATCTGTTGTGTAGAGTGCCACGAAGTCGTAGCTTCCGTTGACTCGCTCGGGGTTCAAGTCTTTCATTGAAAGAGTCGTCTGCTTGTAGCTCACTTTTGTCTTGTCCCATTCCCGAAAAACCAATTTGCCGTTTGAGATCTCGATCCAACACTGATCCTTCGGCCGAGTTTTCAACAGCTCTGCGAATGCAGCGTCGAAATCAGAGTCGAGATGAGCCAATGCAGAATCATCTGGGTTCACCTGGGTGCGGACGAACTCAAGGAGACTTTCCTCATCAGCGGGTCGTGCGTTGGAATTAGTGGGGTCGTGCAACCTGACATATTCAGACTTTTGTTCCCGTACCAATACCTCCAGTTGATCAATACGTGACCGCAAATCGGCGAGTTGCTGCGATTGACTACAACCGCTGCAACCGGATGCGACGACAATTGTCACCAGCAGACACCAGTTGCGGAATGCCATGTAGGACGTCACCGCTTGAAGTTTAAGGGGCATTCGCGTTTCCCGCTTACGGAGTTGATTGGCATAACAGAATAAATTAACCGGCGGCGTACTCGCTGTCCGTGTTGAATGCCTTGAGACTCACCACGGTCTTCTGGACTGAAGGAGGCTGTCCGATAAGTTTGATCGAAACCTAAGTTTTCAGGACTTTCTGAATCGGACCAGCACCGATTGTGGGCTCAACCGATTCTTCTTCCTTGAGACAGATGATGAGACTCTTCCAGCAACGGCAAGGATTTTACTTCGGCTTCGACTTGCACGCCAGAACAATGCATGTCAGCGTCGTCACAACAAGGCGTGCGTGCATTGACTCGTCCATCGCCGTTGCGATGAGCGCGATCTTCAAAAAGGGGACTGGCTCCGTCCGCGGTGCCTGTCCCCTTTTTGACTTCGAAGTTAGGGTTATCAGAATTCGCAGTAAAGCAGAATGTCACCTTTGTTCCTTCAGGGGAATGATCAATTGACTGTCGCATTAGGAAAGACTTCTCTCAATTCATCTGGGCTCAACGTAATGTCAGTGTCCGAAATATGAATTGTTACGAGTGACTTGAGTTCCGTTAAATATTCCAGACCGGCATTCGTGATCTTGTTTCCAGTCAGGTTAAGATATTGAAGTTGTTGCAGATCTCGTAACTCTTTCAGGTCATTGTCCGTTATTCCAGTGCGTGACAGATCGAGAGTGGCAAGATTTCTAAAGGTGCCGATTTCCCTCATTCCCGCATGATTTATTTTTGAGCAACTATTCAGATCAAGCCACGTCAAATAACGGAGGTCTTTCAAGTCGACGAACCCAGCTCCAGTGATCGCAGTTTCCGACAGATGAAGCCGCTCCAATTTGTCGAGAGACTTCAATTCTTTCAAACCGTCATCATCGATTTCCGCTTGTCTCAACGAAAGCTCGGTGAGCTTCGTGAGTTGCCCCACATTTGTGAGACCCTCATTCGTGATTCGTTTGCTTGCGACAAAGAGTGTTGCCAGGTCATTGAGATCACTCAGTTCCTTGAGTCCGTTGTTTCCAACTTGAGGACAATTGAGAAGCAGTTGAGTCAGGCTGTCGAGGCCTTTCAGCCTCTTGAGGCCGTTGTCAGTAATGTTCGGCTCCATAAGAGAGAGACTTTTCAGTTGCTTCGTTACCGTCAAATCAACAAGACCTTCGTCGTCGATATGAGTCTCCCAAAGTGTCAGCCATTCGAGCTTAGTAAGATGCTCCAATTCTCTCAGCCCGATCTTTGGAAGCTTGATGTACCGAAAATCCAGCGTTGTCAGGTCGGTGAGGTCAGTAACTTCTTTTAGACCGGAGTCACCAAGCGAGCAGTTTGCGAGAATGAGTTTTTTCAAGCTCTTGAGTTTGCCCAATCCGTGCAGGCGGGCTTCTGTAGTCAATTTTTCTGAGAAGCTGATGTGGAGATCGATCAGCTTTGGAAAGACTGTCAACAATCTGAGGTGCTCATCGGTGAAATCCCGTTCCAGCCACAGAGAAACACCAACCACTGGGCGATCTTCGACACTGTCATCTCGGCGAACGTTTCCGCCGATCGTATTCAGCTTTGCAATCGCCTGTGACTCGTCACGAGTGCCGCTGCCCGAGTCCTGTTTCGAGCCAAAACAACCACTGGCCGAAAGCAGAATCACCAAAATTAACCCACGCATCGTTCATCCTGGCAATTGAGATGTCACAGGCATTACCTGCCGAAAACGAGTCGGCACACAAGTAATGGTCGATTGCAGTTTACTGGTACGCAGGATCGACTCGCCAGCACGCGACTTGTACCACCATCATAAGGCAAGAAGTTTGGATGAAAGGCAATGGTGTCAGGCCGCGCTCGGGAATCGTCAGTTACCACTTCTGAATTGTGCAATTGAGAAGGAGTTCTTGAAGCCTTTCTATTCCAGGCGTTGTCGCCGTCTGGCTTAGGATTGACAACTTTGACGGGCATGGTTTTTGGTTTCCATTGGGCTTGCCACAACGGGACCGACAACTTCAAGCTACCTGAGCCAATTAGCTGAAGAATACTCTCCTTCCGGCTTGCCCGGATGGAGGCAACGACTCGGAAGCTGAACGTCAGGAACTGAACGGGATGACCCCAATTTGCCTGCCAGTCGCTGCTTCCATCGGGATAAGCCCGAAGGAGAGCAGACCAACGTGCTGCGCTCTTTGTAGCTGACCAGTTGTGATCCCGCTGGGGCAAGCTTAGCGCAAATCGGAAAGATACGGTCCGAAGCGTCCGGGCACGTTCACGAATTGTCCCGCAACCTTGCCGACGCTCGCGTCGTCATCGGCAGGTCTTCACAACGACAGTTTCACTTCGGAAAATAGGCACGCCCCCGTGATTTTTCCACGAGATCGCGCCATTTGGCTGAACCGTCATCCGGGACCAGTCGGGTGTTGACCCCTTTCTCAAAGTACGGCATCTGGCCCGCGTTGGCGCAAGTGAGCATGAAGTTGACGGTACCGTTACTGGCGACATACATCGTCCGACCGTCGGGCCAGGTTGTTTCCAGCAGGCGTTGTGGTTCCGGCCGAAAGGCTGGCTTGGCAACCTCGTACTTCTTCAGTACGTCGCGGTTTAACTCGAAGCCAACTCCAGGAGCATCCGGGACAGCAGCGGTGCCGTTTTCTACCACGATGGGGGCTGTGAGTGTTGACGCGACAAACAGCTGGTGGCAATTCACCGCCGGCCATTTCGCCCATTCCAGTGCACCACCGAATTGCAACGAGTGCGCTGCAGTGATCGACGATCCGACCAGTTGCAGCCAGAACGGCTTTCGCGACATTGCACAAACGGCCGCAGTCTGCATCAGCATGGTTGCTCCGCCACCAACAACAAAACCATCACAGGCGTCTTTTGTCAGCATTTCCCAGGGATCGGGATTTCCATAGTGCAATGCGACCTTGGCTTTCACCGCTTCTTTAACCCGATGATTACCTTCCAGATCCGATTGAGGCAGTGGCCCTTCCCAGATGTCGACCTGGGGAATGCTGTCAAATTCCAGCCGGATCGGAATGGCCTGCTCGGCGGTACGGAGTGTGTCGTTGA
>JBAXBD010000438.1:0-5616 GCA_037142165.1 Schlesneria sp.
TTTGCGCAACTCTGCCGCGAGACTCTGCCCGGAACGTAGCGGCGGCTTCCAGCCGCCGAACGCGGATCACAAGATTACTCGACCATGACGCCATCTGAGCAACTATGGACCAACCGAGCTGGAATTTCGAGAAGCTGTAGGGTGCGGACAAGTCTTCGAAGTCCCACCAAAACCAACGAAAAAGCAGGACAATACAGGATTTTCAACCACGGATTACACGGATACGCACTGATAAATACGAAAGCCGAGGACAAATCTTCTGTCGTCTCTTATCCGTGCCCATCAGTGCTGTCCGTGGTGAAACTCTTTCTGAATTAACGTTTGAGAAACTTGCGCAACTATGGCGGAACACAGGCCGCTTTCAACATTTCACAGATCTGAAAGTTTGCGCAACTCTGCCGCGAGACTCTGCCCGGAACGTAGCGGCGGCTTCCAGCCGTCGAACTCAGATCGCAAGACTGCTCGAATATCACGCCATTTGAGCAACTATGGACCAACCGAACAAATTCTCAAAGCAGGCGAAGGCTGGCGTCGAGTCTACGAGTTCCCTTCCGAAGCGGCTCGCAAAGTAGACCAGACCGAAGGTTGCCTGTGATTCCCGCCCCTTCATTCCATTCGTACCCTGCTGTTCAATTCTTCTCTTTTCGTGCTTTCGAACTTTCGAACTTTCGAACTTTCGTGATGAGTTTTCATCTTCAATTCGCGGAAAGCGAAATCACCATGAGGATCACAAGAAAATGCAGCCTGCTGTGCGAGCGGTACCCCGACCGCGCACAAACGACCGACCGAAGGTCTCCCGCGATTCTCTCCTCTTCGTTAACTTCGTGTTCTTCTGTTCAAAATCTTCTCCTCAGGTCTACTTTTATCACCCGCCGAGGAATTCGGCGTAAAAGTTCGCGCGACTTCGCCCGACTTCGACCATTCCCCGTAATTCATAGGCTTTAGGCGATCATTTCCCATTTTGCCGCCATTTAAAAGTTCGCGCGAGTTCACCTGAGTTCGCGCGACTTCGATCGAGTTCGTCAGACTCCCCACGGGTGCGAGCGGTCCTCCGACCCCGCAGAATCGACCGACCGAAGGTCTCGTGTCATCCTCTCCCCTTCGTTCACTTCGTGTCTGTCTATTCAAAATTCTTCCCTAATTCTTCCCTAATTTCATTGAAATCAAGAGGTCGCGAAATTTAGTGTCACAGTTCGATCAAGTTCGATCGACTTCGAGCATTCCTCGTATTTCTTAGGCTCTTAACGATCATTCCCACCCCATTTTTGGGGTGTTCGAGTTTGTTCGAGTTTGTCGCAGTTCGATCGACTTCGATTCCCATCCTTGCTTCTTGGCGAGCCGGGCAGTGTAAGCTCCCGGACTCTTCGTAATACTAACGTTTGAATTCTTCTCGCGCCGCGAAGAATTTGTAGAAAAAAGAGTCCGGGGAGTAACGCACCCCGACTCGCCTCGACTGTTTTTTTCGTGTTTTTCGTGGTTCAATTTCTTCTCGTGATTGGGTTGCGGGCGAAGACCGCGCTGGGTTTTGTCTCTTCGCTTGAGGAACTTGATTATGTACGCAGCGTCAAAACTCCACGGGTTCACGGAGCGGTAGCTCCTGGCAAACCGCTTGTCACGGATCTCGACTCACTCGTAACGACTTTCTGCCGTTTCGGCCCCTGCTTTCTGAACACAACTTTCTAGCGGCTTAGGCTCGGTCCTCGGGGACTTCTTCGCTTCCATCAGACATAATACTACATAAATTTAAAAACTAATTTCATGAGAGTCAATAGAAACAGAGAGACGACTTCTTAACATTTGGAAGGTGCCCATGAAAACAGTCGCATCCCCAGCGCCACATGCCCGATGCCGGCAGCATCGAGGCCGTTCAAGCGTGATTCACAAATTTGAGTTGTGTCTGCCTATACCGCTGAACCACTCTTTCGAATCGTCTAAGGCCTGATAAGATTCGGTGCTTGGCTTTTTTGTTTTCTTAAGACACACGTGGCATCCTTCACGGAAACACTTAGCTTACTCTGCTTGCGAATTTCACCTTCAGCTCCTCGCTCCTCAGAAAGACCAGACCTGAGTGTCCAAGATTTTGTTGACGACCTTCGGGTCCTATGGGGATTTGCATCCTTACCTGGCAATCGCTCGCGTGCTGAAGCAGCGCGGTGATGACGTCACGCTCGCCACACATGAGGATTATCGCGAATACGTCGAGCGGATCGGGGTGCGGTTTGTCCCCATCAAACCGGGGTTAGATGAACTTGGGCCGCAAGAATCGTGGGCGGCAAAAGCAAATCATTCACTGCACGGAACCCAGTTCATTATTCGGACACTGATCCTCCCTTATCTCGATGACGGGTACAAAACGATCAAAGAAATTGCGGTCGGTCACGATCTGATGATTTCACATGCGCTGACGTTTGCCACGCCGGTCGTCGCGGAAGAACTGGGGATACCATGGCTGTCGTGTGCTCTTCAGCCATCACCATTCTTTTCGGCCTATGACCCTCCAGCACTCGGATTCATGACATTGCTGCCGCGCCTTAAGCATCTCGGCCCAACGGTCTCAGGCTGGATTTTAAAACTACTCGCAAGTCCCACTCGAAGATGGTTGAAACCGATCGATGATTTACGATCTCAGGTGGGCCTGCCTTTTTCGCGGAAAAATGTCTTAATCAACGGATTTTCTTCGCACGGAACATTAGCACTATTTCCTTCGGCATTCGCACCGGCTCAACCTGATTGGCCTGACCGAGTCAAACAAATTGGTTTTCCGCTGTTCGATGAAGAGACGACGAGTGACATCTCACCGGAACTTCAGCAATTTCTGGATGCAGGATCTCCGCCAGTCATCTTCACGCTGGGGACGGCTATCGTGAAGATGGAGACAAATTATTTTGAAATTGCTTACGAAGCGATCAAACAACTTGGCCTTCGAGCCGTCTTTCTGGTTGGTAAGAACCCGCGTCGAGTTCCCTCAGCGGCAATGACCGATCCGAACGTTCATGTCTCGAATTACGAGCCGTTCTCAAAGCTCTTCCCCCGAGGTGCCGTCATCGTACATCAGTGTGGAATCGGGACGACCGGCCAGGCGCTGGCATCAGGTCGCCCGCAAATCCTGGTTCCGTTTGCTCATGATCAGCCGGACAATGCCCGACGTCTTGTTGAACTCGGCGTCGGAATCTCCATTCCCGCTCGCCGCTTGAACGTTGCGAGACTGACACAGGCTCTCAAATCCGTCACGCAAGACGAAGAGTTTTCTCAACGCGCGAGAAGCCTTGTATCCGATCTGCAAATCTCGGGATTCGATCGACGATTGCGAGATGCAATCTCGGAATGTCTCGGTCAGTGAAAAAACTTTCCAGCCTGTTGGTTTTGAGAAAACCTTACTGACAAGCTCACAAAAAATACGCCTGCAAACAACAGATTTTGCGTCTATTCGCAAGACATTCTGATTGAGTGAGAGACTGTTCCTTGTTCACTCAGGCATTGCGTCCTAGAATTCACGCCCCAATCCTTAAGATGCTCGCCTAGAATGGATTTTCGCTTATGTCTCGCCGGTTTGTGACTGACCTTAAGGATGGAGAGATCGTCGACGACGTGTTTCTCGTTTCTGACAAACAACTTCGGGCAAATCGAAACGCGGCTCTCTACCTGTCGGTGGACCTGCGCGACAAGACCGGAATGATTAACGGTCGCATGTGGAACGTCTCGGAAGACTCATGTTCAGAAATTCAGAGCGGCGGGTTTGTCCGTGCCCGAGGAAAAGTCCAGCTTTTCCAGGGGACACTGCAGCTTATTCTGACCCATTGAGATCCTGTCTCTGCCAATGGAGTTGATCCAGTCGACTTTGAAAAAATGTCGTCTGTGAAGATTGACCAGCTTCTCGAACAACTGCGGACGATCCTGTTAGGGTTCGAAAACTCGCATTTGCGTACGTTGATGGAATTTTTCCTGGTCGACGAAACGCTGCTGCAGGCATTGGCGGAAACCCCCGCTGGCGTGAAAGCTCACCATGCCTACCCGGGCGGACTCGTTGAACACATGGTGACGCTGCTGAAGTCGGCCGAAAAGATTTGTGAAGTCTACACCAATATCGACGTGGAATTGCTGCAAGCGGGTGTCTTCCTGCACGACATTGGCAAGACACGAGAACTCTCCTGCACATCCGGCTTTAATTACACGGACGAGGGCCAACTGCTTGGGCACCTGATGATCGGTGTCGAGATGCTGACGGAAAAGATTCACCGAGTGACCGAACTCACGAAAGAACCGTTTCCGCAAGAATTGGAGTGGCGACTGAAGCATATGATCCTCAGCCATCATGGCAGTTATGAATTCGGCAGCCCAAGACTTCCAATGACTCCCGAAGCCATCATTTTGCACATGATTGATAACCTGGACGCCAAACTTCACGAGTTCACACGTGCGATCGAAGACGACCCGAACAGTTCGTCGCATTGGACTTTGTTTATTCCACGCCTGGACCGCAAGATCTTTAAGGGAATCCGGCAAACGTAATCAGTGGTTTATTCTTGTTAAAACTTTATTGCAACAACATTTGCGTCGATACCATCAAGCATGGATCGGTTCATGATTCCGAACTTGGCGCAATAGGGCTTTCATCAACCTCAGAGTCTATTGTATAGTTAATGTTTGGCTTGGATGAGCCGCCAGAATTAAGACGGAATGATCGTTAAGTTCCTTAAGACGATTCGACAAAAACAATGCCGATTACGAAGTCTCCTCGTTCAAAATTACAGTTTCATCCGCAAGCGTACCTGTTCATCAACGACGCGCTTTCCGTCGCTCAGGATGTGTATGGTCGCGACAAGCTCAGTGAGACGGGTGGCCATATTCTGCCACGCGAGTTGCTCGACGGTTTTCGACAACTCGGGCAGCGTCGTTACGGGATGCTGGCGCCAGTCGTCTTCCGGAATTGGGGCATTTCGACGACTGCCGATGTCGGACGGATCGTCTTCGAACTGATTGAAATCGGCGAAATGAAGAAAACCGACAGTGATCAGTTCAGCGACTTCGTCGACGTCTATTCGTTCGACGACGCGTTCAACGCTGACTATCCGATTGACGTTTCGAAGGCGTTTAAGAGCTAGACGCATCTATGTTCGACCAAGACGCCGATCGCACGCTTCCACCAACCGAGCGACGTCGGCGCGAGGCACGCTCGCGAGGTGAGGTCGCCAGAAGTCCAGAATTAACCTCTGCGCTCATACTGCTCGCAGGAAGCGCCGTGATCTGGTGGCTTGCACCAGGCTGGGCAACTTCGCTCGCCGACCTGATGCGAGATTCCCTGCGAACGCCTCAGACCTCAGTCCTCAATGTCACCTTCGTCGCGATTTTGACGCAACGGATCGGACAGCTTTTGGCCACGATTCTTCTCACGGCCGGACTGGTTGTCTGTGTCACTGCACTCGTCGCAAACATCGCGCAAACCGGTTGGATTTGGATACCAACGGCGGTCAGGCCTCGATGGCGATTTCGCGGGCTGATTTCCAGTGAACGATGCCTCGATTCGACAGGCTGGATTCTGCGCCTGGGCATGCTTGCCAGCGTCGTCTGGTTCTTTGCGAGTAGTCGCCAATCTCAGTTTCTGGCCTTATCGCTGGG
>JBAXBD010000439.1:0-5616 GCA_037142165.1 Schlesneria sp.
CCTGTCGGCTGTCGCCGCTGAAATGCTTGACGATCTGAAGCGAGACACTGTCGATTATGTGCTGACATACGACCAGCGAAATCGCGAACCGGTCGTGCTGCCGTCACGGTTTCCCAATCTAATCGTGAACGGTTCGAACGGGATCGCCGTCGGGATGGCGACGAGTATTCCTCCGCATAACCTGGGCGAAGTCAGCGATGCCATCGTTCGCCTGATTGATGACCCGGACTGTTCGCTTGATGATTTGATCGAATGCATGCCGGGGCCTGATTTTCCGACAGGTGGCGTGATTTGTGGTCGGCTTGGGATTCGACAGGCATACCTCACGGGTCGTTCGACGATTATCCTTCGAGCACGGACACGGTTTATCACCGAGAAAAACACGGACATCATCGAAGTCACCGAGATCCCGTATCTCGAAACTCGCGACCGAATTCGTGAAAAGATCGAGCAACTGATTAAAGACGAGCGTATCAAGGGGATCGCTCGCGTTACCGACCTCACCGACCGCACGCTACCTTCATGGCAGACCTGTCTGCATATTGCGGTGAAGCGAGGCGAAGATAAAGAAGTCGTTCTCAATCAGCTTTTCCAGTTCTCGTCTCTGCAATCCACAGTCAGCATCATCCTGCTCGCCCTGGTCGGGAACCGTCCGCGATTGCTTTCGCTGAAGGAAATGCTCGCGGAGTTTATCCGCCATCGGGTCACTGTTCTTCGCCGTCGGACCGAGTTCCTGCTTGGTGAAGCGCGTAAACGAAAGCACACCGTCGAAGGGATGTTGATTGCTCAGATCAATCTCGACGAAGTGATCGCCACGATCCGTAGTTCAGCCAGTCGTTCGGAAGCCAAGGAACGATTGCAACTGATCCAGGTTCCTGCGCCGCTGGTCAAGCGAGCGTTGGGAGATGACGGTTTCGCAATGTACCAGAGTGAAGTGGGCGAAAAAGAGAGCTATTCGCTGTCGGCCAACCAGGCGGAAGCGATCGTCTCGATGCAGCTTGGCTCGCTGGCGAACCTCGAACGTGAAAAGCTTCACGAAGAACATGCCAAGCTTCTGACCGATATCGGCGGACATCTCTATTTGTTGTCGGACGAAGCGAATATCCGTGCCGTCGTTCGCGAAGATACGCTGGCCATCAAAGCCAAGTATGCGACAAAACGCCGCACGGAAATTAATGACCTCGAACTGAGCGGGATCAATCAGGAAGATCTGATCGCCGAAGAGCCGATGGTTGTCACGCTGTCGCAGCGCGGCTACATCAAGCGGATGCCGCTTAACACCTATCAGGCTCAGAACCGTGGTGGCAAGGGAATTATCGGCGCCAAGGCAGATGACGAAGACGCAATCGAACACTTGTTCGTCGCGAGCACACATGCCTGGCTGTTGTTTTTCACAGACAAAGGCAAGGTGCTCTGGGAGAAGGTTTACAACCTTCCACTTCAGAATCGAACCAGTAAGGGCCGGGCACTGGTCAATCTTTTGGCACTGCCTGAAGGTGACCGAATCAGTAGTTGCGTTGCCGTCCGCGAATTCGACGATGAACGCTTCCTGATCATGGCCACAAAAAATGGCGTTGTGAAAAAGACGCCACTTTCGGCCTATAAGCGTCCGCTGAAGGGTGGAATTATTGCCATCAACTTACGAGACAACGATGCTCTGATCGAAGCGATGATCGTTTCTCCCAAGGACGACGTTCTGCTGGCCACCAAGGGTGGGATGGCGATCCGGTTTGCTCAATCGGACGCTCGCAGTATGGGCCGAAACACAAGTGGCGTTCGGGGTATCCGCCTGAAGAAGGACGATCTTGTAATCGGGATGATCCTCGCCGACCCTGCGATGAGCTTGCTGACAGTTTGCGAAAACGGACACGGAAAACGAACTGCAATCGGCAACGGTGGTGTCGTCGCTGAGGAAACTTCTGAAGAGTCTGTCGTCACAGACGAGACAGTGGAAGAAGAAGCCTCACTGCCCGAGGATGATTCGGCAGACGATGACGCGACGGCAGATGAACCGGAAGGCGAAACGGACGAAACCGAAGGTGACGATGAAGTTGTTGGCTCCTCCAACCAATACCGTCGCCAGAAGCGTGGCGGGAAGGGCGTCAAAGACATTAAGGTCACCAAGCGCAACGGGAATGCCGTAAAGATTCTTGCGGTAATGGATCAGGACGAAGTGCTGATGGTCACAGCAACCGGAAAGATTCAACGTATTCGTGCCGGTGACATTAATGAAATCGGGCGTAATACTCAGGGAGTGCGAGTCATTCGCCTGGAAGAAAGCGACAAGCTCGTCAGCATGGCTCGTATCCCCGCCGATCTGAATGTTGCAGACGCTTCTGTCGTAAAACCGGCTGCTGTCGATTCAATGACAGCCGTTACGCCCCCAACGCCACCGGAAGTGCCACCAGAGTCTCCGTCGAACTAAACGAAAAGGTCCTTTCGAGAATTTCCATCGTGTCGCGTTCTCGAACTTGTTTTTTAGAACGCCTGGATGGCATCGGGAATAAGTTCAGATGCCATCCGTGAATATCTCTACACACCTGAAGACCATGGCTCAGCATCACCCGGACCAACTGGCGGTGCTGTTCCCCGCTTCTCGGGATCGAGCAGGTCGAACAGAATACTTGAGCTTCACGTACAAGAAACTCGATGAGGAAAGTGATTTCCTGGCAGCGGGGCTTGATGAAATCGGCATCGGCCGAGGGGTCAAGACCGTTCTTATGGTTCCTCCGTCGCTCGAGTTCTTCTCGCTGACGTTTGCCCTGTTCAAAGTCGGTGCCGTCCCTGTCCTGGTCGACCCTGGTATCGGGATCAAGAACCTCGGCAAATGCCTTGCGGAAGCAGAGCCAGAAGCATTCATAGGTATCACCAAGGCACATGTTGCGCGTCTGTTATTTGGCTGGGCCAGGAAGTCGCTGAAACAACTCGTCACGGTTGGCCGTCGCTTTGGTTGGGGTGGGCACAATCTGGTGCACATTACTAATGCTGGACGCAACCGTCAGTCAGTCTCAACGCATCCCAATGAACATTGGATGGCAGCGGAAACAGAGATCGACGAAACCGCCGCGATCCTTTTCACAAGCGGAAGCACCGGCGTCCCCAAGGGGGCGGTCTATTCACACGGCAACTTTGCGGCTCAAGTCGCGGCATTGAAACGGGCGTTTGGAATTGAACCGGGTGAGATTGACCTGTGTACGTTCCCGCTGTTTGCCTTATTCGCGCCAGCACTTGGGATGACGGCGGTCATTCCACGAATGGATTTCACGAAGCCCGCGACCGTCGATCCTCGCGAGATCGCTGAACCGATCGCTCGATTCGGGATCAACAATTTGTTTGGCTCTCCAGCGCTCCTCAATCGAGTCGGTCGAGACTTGAAATCCAAACAGCCGGGAAACGGGGGAGAGCCAATATCTTCTGTTGAGGTCACCCCCACGTGGACATCGCTGCGTCGAGTCCTCTCCGCAGGTGCCCCTGTTTCGCCAGCGATCCTTGAACGATTCTCAAAGTACCTGTCGGCCGACTCACAAATCTATACACCATACGGTGCCACCGAATCCTTGCCGGTCGCTGTGATTGGCAGTCACGAGATTCTCCGTGAGACTCGGCACCTGACTGCGCAGGGATCTGGAACATGTGTTGGCCGTCCGGTTGAGAGCGTCGAAGTCCGCATTATTGGAGTCACCGACGATCCCATTGCTGAATGGAGCGACCAGCTATGTCTGCCGCATGGTCAGATCGGCGAAATCGTCGTGCACGGGCCGATGGTGACTCAGCAGTATTACAAACGACCTGACCTGACCGCGATCGCTAAGATTCGAGATCCGATCACAGGCCGAATGCGTCATCGCATGGGTGATGTCGGCTATTTCGATAATCAGGGACGCCTCTGGTTTTGCGGGCGCAAATCACATCGTGTCGTCACGGTAGATCGAACCTATTTTACAGAACCTGTCGAAGGAATCTTCAACGCTCATCCTGCGGTCTTTCGGACAGCGCTCGTCGGAGTCGTTCGAGCAGGTAAAACGGAACCGGTATTATGCGTGGAACGTGAAGCACAACAATCATCGAACGAAGCATCTCCACTAACAGATCAACAACTCATCGCAGAATTGCAGGAACTCGGCAGCCGCTTCGAGCTGACTCGTTCGATTAAGACGTTTCTGTTTCACCCGAGTTTCCCCGTTGATATCCGCCATAACTCAAAGATCTTTCGCGAGAAACTGGCGGTGTGGGCAACCTCGATCGTTAAATAGCCTCCAGTTCAACGATGTCTCCAACTCGAATGATGCCATTGCCCCGTTCGAGAAGTCTGGTGTTTGTCGAAAGCCGGTAGAAGTGATTGAAATGCTCACGTGCGGCCCAATCTGGAAGTGTTTCTTCGCGCCGACTTGAGAAGACTTGTGA
Organism: Schlesneria sp.; assembly: GCA_037142165.1. Taxonomy (GTDB): domain Bacteria; phylum Planctomycetota; class Planctomycetia; order Planctomycetales; family Planctomycetaceae; genus Schlesneria. The sequence goes on from JBAXBD010000439.1 coordinate 4,405, forward strand.
GAATCGGGTTGGAATCAGTTCGCCCGTCTTTGAGTCGCGAGTCGGAACAATGCAGCGTTGACAGGGGTTGATACCACCGAACACGACATCCCCTACACGAAACGGCTGTGGTTGGCGATCGCTTCGAAAGAGACGATCCTCCCAAAACGATTCAACACCATCAACCTCGATGTTGGCCCGAAAGCGCTGGCGAACCTCTTCGACCGCCAATCCGTCAAACCAACCAGCCACCGTTTCGAGCGTGGCAGTACTGATGATCGTTGGGCCAACGGCATCCAAGTCATCCGGAAAACCCGTCTCGTCATTCTCAATGATCGAGACTTCGAGCGAGAAAAATTCGCTTAACCAGTCTGACAATTGCGGGCCGTCAACATCAATTCGCCCGTGTAACATAACCTCTTCATCGCGCCGACCGACATCGAACTCACGCGAAACAGGGTTTATTTGCAATCTTAGTTGATGAATCAGGGGCGTTCGTTTGGCATTGATGAATCGCCCGCTGGGATCCACAAGAGCGAATTGGCGGTCATGCAGCAGTGCGCCACTCACCATGACCGACGCTGTTTCCAAGGCGCGGCCATCGCAGGACTTCATCGGAAAGATCGTGATGCTGGCAATACGGGCCGACATAGGGCGATCCTTAACAAGGCTTCTACGATGACCAAACCAAGATATTCAGAGTTTTCACGTCACCGGATGTCGCATTGCTTCGATCAAGAGAGAGACCGTCGTTACTGAAATCCCGACCATAAAACACATAGCAAGTGCAGTGAATGGTCCCCACCAGAACATTCCCAAAATCAGGCCAGCCAATGCACAGGGGATCGAAACAAACACAAGGATATTCTCGGTCGCGGCACCCAGAAAAAAGGCGAGAAAGACAATACAAAACCAGCAGGCGGAAGAGAGAAACGGAATCCAGACAAGTTCGTCCGTGTAGCCTTGGCGATAGGACTGGATGGCCGCCAACACCACCCCGATAATCACGCCAGCCACTGCCCCAGCCTTCAACAACTTGTGAAACACGCGACGATGGTCTTCTTCCTGTTGCCGCCTGGTTTCATCATGCAACACGGCCTGAAACGCGGCATCTTCATTCGCCGTCAGAATGGGCTCACCAAAGTTTGGCAGCAATGTATTCGAAACGGATGGATCGAACGCTCGTACGACCAGGCTGAAGCGGTCTCCGCCAACGACAATGATCTCAGTCCC
>JBAXBD010000440.1:0-5611 GCA_037142165.1 Schlesneria sp.
GCTAACTCGCGGCTAATTGCAAAAAGGCAAGCTCTCCACCGACACGGGGTCGATGGAGAGCACTTTCCATCACCGTGTTCCGCGATTACCGCTATTTTGCCGATCCAAAATCCTTCACGGCGTTGCCATTCGGGGCGACCGAGAACGGTTTCTTCAACCGACCGTGGTTCGATTCATCACATTGCGACAGGTCCCGAACCGAGTTGCAACGGGAGAGCGCCACATGATTTCGAGATCATCAAGAGTCCTGTTCAAAGCAAAGACGCACTCTGTTAACGAGTCTCGCCGAGCTGATCCTCGAAATGGAGTCTGTTTGAACTCACTATATGGCAAAGCCTTTAACCGAGGATTGGTCAGGTTTTCTGACGACCTGAAGGTTGTCATTTCCCCAGTCTTGCGCGCCCAATCACCGTCTCAATTCCACCAATGGGGCTTGCTGGACATTGAAGCAAGCCTCAACCTGCCTGCTTGAATCGCTCCCGATCCAATCAACTGGCATTCCATCGCGAGCATGTCTTTCAGGTTGTGTAACGCGACACACGAAAGGCGGTGCCAATCATGTCCGAGAGACATAGCACGTTCATCGTTCCGATGACTTCGATTCCTGAACCGACGTCGTTAACTTCGCGCAAAAGGCCGGCCGCCATGAGAGTTGCCGCGCGACAAGTCGGTACGCACTTCTCAGACAATCGAACTTCGTCGCTATACCGAACCTGCTTTGCCCCAGCTTCAAGACCTGCGCTACTCACTTTTCCCGGAATGAGCAACGTGGCTGTCAGCGATTTTAATCGCTTTAAGGTGATCGCCTCGAAGTAAAAGCTTCACCGCCTCCTTATACAATTCTACTGTTCCCGACATCAACTTTGGACGAGGAAGAATTAATCCCGAAATGTCGCTTGGCTCCAGTTTGCATAATCCCAAAGCGTATTTACGCGAAACGCTGGACCATTGCTGTTTCACGACACTCGTGAGAAACATCAATGACCAGGCACAAATATCATCTCGCGTAAGTCTCTCGTGGAATCGGACCACATAAAGCGTATTTGTCGCCGAGAGACGTTTCATCTCATTCAGGCAAATCCACGGACCATTTATCGTCATCCCGCTCATAAATCCATCTGGAACGATCGGCAATGTTGGCCGATACCATATATTCCGACTTTTTACCTTGTACCGGGTCTTCTTCATGTCCTCGGCTTGCGTTGATGCCATATACGCCTTTACCGCCGAGTGGTTCGTAATACCATGAGCTGGACGAAACATCCAAACCCGCTCGTTGTTCAGGACCAAATTCTCCCATGATTTTCGGTCGATGATGGGCAATGCGAGGTGGCGAGACCGGGTCAGCACTGGAACGACCGCCTTTTTCGGAAGCCCCAATTCTAATCGACGTGTTTCGGACATTAAAAAAAAAGCCGCATCTCCAGTGACCGCGCCCAAGCCAACCGAAGCGAGATCCCCAAATCGGGTGCCGTCAGCAATTTGATTGGCGGACGATCGACGAGAAGTTTTCACCGCTTTCTGTGAACTCCGTTTCAAAGCCGCAATAAGGTCGGTCAGTGACTTGTGCTCGGAACGGCTGTTTGATTTGTGATTGAGTCCAAAGCCGCGGCAAATTAAAACAACGGACCCATCGTCCACGACGTCAAATATTGGCGCCACACAACGATGGAGTGCCACCGACTCGAACTTATTGGGTAGGAGCCGACGTAACCGTAAAGCATAGTCCGCGTATTCATATGACGCTGGCAACACGAATGCGAAAGAGCCGCCTGGTTTCAAAAGGGACAGCGAGGCGCATAAAAACGCAAGCCAGCAATTGGCACCTTTGGTGACACGCGTGCCATCAGGGCCAATAGTTTGCATTGCCGCCAATTGGACTGCCGCTGGAAGTCGGGAAATGGCAATATATGGAGGATTAGCGACGACGCAATCAAACCTCTCAGAGGTGGTCAAAGCCCATTTTAGAAACTCAACGCCGCGAATAACTTGTGCTAATTGATCGGCCAATTCTGCAGTCTTGCACAAGTCGACTCCGCGAATGTTTTTTGGATCAATCGAATTGGCGTTTAACGCAGTAAGAATCGCTCCCTTGCCGACGCACGGTTCCAGCCAGCGAAATTGATCGTTGTTTGGAAAGAGAGACGCGACCATCTGCTTTGCGAGAGCGTCAGGTGTATAGACGTTACATGAATTTGGAGGGTCTAAATCATCCATCACTTGGGTACCGGAAGAAATAGGCGGTCAATGTCAGATGGCTTTGCCCTCTTTAATTGGACCCATGGCGATCCTGTTCCGTTTTGGATTTGTTTTTTTTTCCAATCGAGGACGCGTCCCAATAATTTTCGTTTTTCAGATCGCCAGAATTGCACGTCGTAGCTCTCACTAGAAGCATGCTTTTCCCAGTCCTCTTGAAACAATTCCCCCAACACGAATTCCAACGCATCCATTGGCGTCACAAATAGCGAGGGCAGTCGCGGAACGCATATCGATTTGGCGAGGTGAGTGTGGAAATAGCAACCAGGAGAATCCACAGCGCCCAAATCAATTTTCCACTCCGCCAGCGGCGTAGAATCATCTTGCCGCAAAAACTTAATTACAAGAGATGCTTTTCCTGTGACCATGAAACTGTCCGATTGGCGACGACTTTTACTTGTTGTATTTGGGTTAATTTCCCATTTCCATGATAGGCTTGCAAAAATCGGAAAACTGGCCTTCCCACCGCGATCCCAACTCGTGCTAAGTTTCGTCTTTAATGGAGTTTGTTCTTGCACCTCCCACGCGCTTGTAATGCTTCCACCAGCTTCTTGAATCATTTGGAGGTTCGCGAGAATCTGCTGGAAAATCCCTTCCGCGCTTGGATCCATAAACTCGCGGGCGGTGATCTTTTGGACGCTACGAATCTCTTCCAGAAAGTCGGAAAAACGGAATTGGATGGACGCCGTCATACTTCGGTCTCCGACTCTGAATCGGACTCGAAACGTTCAAGATCGGCATCAATTACAATCGCCTCAAGATAAGGATGGCCTTTCGCATCTGCAATCCTACACCATGCACTTTCTGCATACGGAGGCCAGTCATCTGGTTGCAGCCGCACTGCTTTCTCGACATCACAAAGCTCTTCGCCCATTTGGCAGTTGGTGTCGACGCAAAGCACAGGTTGGAGAAACGACAGTTTTACTAGACGGTCACCGCATCTCTGGTTAAGCGCGGCAACAATCTGATCCGGATCGAATGACCGGCCGTTCGTAAGTTCCCATAGAATGGACTCACATCCCGCGCGCCACCAACGATTACCCATAAAATCGTGCAGGTGGCCGGTGTATTTTGCGGGTGCGAAGCAATCTTCCAAACCAGCCGACATTGCGGTAGTGAGCGAAGGCACCGTTACTCTCAGTCGCGCTGCAAGGCGACTACAAGTCCAAAGAAAGCATGGGTACGGCAGAATTCGATGAAGGAACCAACGGAGAAACCGTAGTCCATGACGTTGTTCGTGTAGACTGTGAAGCGGCGGGTGAGCACTTTCGATGTCGTGCCATGCCATTTCCCGCCAGCTGTTGTTGGAAATGCCGAGCCAAGTCAAAACTATCCGCTTCGTCTCAACTGCGTCGTCCGACGGCCAAGCCGAGGGAAGCGCCCGGATTGCTGTTGCTAGGCTGATGACTTGAGGCAGTTGTTCGGACAACGGTTGGACTTTATCAAGAATCCATTCGAGATTATTTTCACGGGCAAGAAGGTAGAGCCTTCGGTGGGAATTATAGTCGTGAGAAAGCTCTGTCAATTTGGCCGAACGAAGTAAGAATGCCCTGGGCTGACTACGTGCATCAGTCGCAGAAAGACTTTTCAAAATTGCAATGATTGCCAACCCATTCTGTGGACCTAAACAAATCGGCATTGAATCCCGTTCGGACCAATCCTCGAGTAGGTAGTCGACAAGCACGAGATCCGCTTGATCCAAATCACTCTTAATTACATCACGGGGATGCCGAACAACGACACAGACGTGTTGTTCCTGCATCTCGGCATTAAACCGCGCGCGTTCATCGCGATCAGAATCATCTATTATCAAAATACGAACCGGCGTTTGGACTGCCATAAATGCCTACTTGAGAAAAATGATTTGAATTGCTGTCGCGAAATTACGCGACGGGCGCACGAATTCGATCTGTGCACCGTATTCCTCCAATAGGTTTCTTGTAATCGGAAGTCCCATTCCCATGCCTTGCCCGAGAATCGGGTCAATATCAGTCGTAGTAGACTCAAACGGACGAAACCAACGTTCCGCATTTTTGAGATCGACGGAAACCCCGGAATTCTCGATTCTTACGATTGTATTTCCCTCACTGTCGATTTCGCCGGTCGCACGAATTCGGCCCATATCCTCACACGCTTTGACAGCATTAGTCAGAAGGTTAGAGAAAATGACGGTAAGCTCGGCTGGAAACATGAGTGGAGATTTTAATTCAGCGGGAATATCGTTTTCGATGCTTATATGCCGCCGTGCTGCGGGCCCGGCGACGATTCGACATGCCGCTTCCAGACGCTCCGCGAGCTTCTGACGTGAACGTCGTCGGCGAGCATCCGGGGAGACGATATCAACGAGATACGAAGCTTGGCGCTCAATACCCCGACGAAGATCAGAAATTGCAGAACGCAGTTCCGCTAAACGGCGGCGATGAGTAGCTGGCAATTTAAACGCCGTGCTAATTTCGGAAACCGCAGCTTCCAACGCTTGTGACATCCCAAGGATACTACGGATCTCGTGAACGAAGGCCGTCATCTGAGTGCCGACTGAGGCCATGACGCGAAGAATTTTTCCCTCCGTCATAAGACGCTCAGAAACTTCAGCCCCTTTGCTGAATTCCGCAGCTGCGTCATCGATTTTATTCGCAGCCGCCTGAACATTGCCCGTCGCGGCTAATGCCTTGGCTTCGCGAGCGAAACCAGCGGCCCTTTCGATCGTAACCCCGACTGCTTGGCTTAATTCTAACCGCGAAACGACATCCTCTTGACGATCGTCCTTAACTTGCGAGCGGTCCAAACGTCGCTTTTGTCGCGTCGGCTTTTTCGCTGCCGCTCTTACTCGAACTGAAAGATATACTGCGGTACGCAGCGCGTCGACCAAACTGTCGAATGAAGTTCCCGAGACGAAGCCCTCGCGATTCACGAGCATTTTTAGCCCAGACGAACCCTCAGCAGTGAGGAAAACACCACCAAAAAAAGCGCTATTTCCAATGAAAACAAGCGCTTCGTCCGGATCATCAACGGGCGGTTCAAAGCCTTTTTCGTCTAAAAGAGTCAGCGTACGTGAACGAGTCTTATAATCCGCGTCCAACTGTAACCAATCGTTCTTCGGTTCTCCATATGGAAGAACGCGAAAGCCTTCGAAGTAGACTCGAATTCCGCAAGCTTGCTTCGCCCAAGCCTGAAAAGTCCTTGCACCTTCGTTTCCTTCTCGAACATAGATCCGAGCCTGAAATAGCGGTAGGTCACGCTCACGTTTGACATCAAACCTCTGCGATCTCGCATCGGGATAGACTTTCGCAAACCGTTTTGTAGGCGTAATGCCGACCTGCATTGCCTTTGTTTGAACACTTGCATCGATTTCAAT
>JBAXBD010000441.1:0-5589 GCA_037142165.1 Schlesneria sp.
CTCCTGGTTCGCCGAAACAGCAAAGGCTCTCGGCCTGGAAATCACGTCCCGACCCCGCAGTCGACCCAGAATCCATTAGAACGGTTCCTGACACCTTTTCTTCGCTGTGTGTCACGCTGATCACTTTGCCGGTTCGATGTCAGAGATTTCCACTTTCTCTGCGGAATTCACCGGGTTCGATCGTACCATGCGCCCCCGTTGGAAGCGGACACAATACTCAGAGAATCGGTCGTCGCACCGCGGATAATCGGTGCTGATCAGTTGAGCCCCGCTGGAGAAGGCCTGCTCGCGGCGACGGGTGTCGTTCGCCCGCGCCTCCTCCGTATCTGCGTCAGCACGGGTCCGCACGAGAAACCCCTGCTTCACAAGCCGATGGATCTCAGCGTGGTTTTGGATCGGGTCATTGATCTTAAAGAACGCCGCTTCCGGAGAATCATCACTTCTCGCCGAGACAAACATCATCCGCCCGGCCAGGCTGGGGTGTCCCGCAAGGTAATCGTCCCGCAGTCTTCCTTCGTTATCCAGTGCAAACAGGACTCGACCGCGACATGCGTCAAGCGACGGCCAACCGTCCACCAGCACGGCTTCACGAAGCGTCTCGCGCGACTTGCGGACCTGGTCCGGTGTGATGAGATGCTCATTTTCAAAACAGCCCTGGATTGCGGCATCGATTTCATTCAGCAATTCGCGTGTGAACTTGATCGGAAGAGTCAGCCCTTCGATCTTTTCGTCTTTCAATTCGATGAGCACGAACAAGGGGACGTGTGTCGGATGGCTCGCTGACCATTTCTGAATTCGCTGAAGCGCATCCTGCAACGTCCGAACGGTGGTCCGATAGTCAACATCCGGCACGTGAAGAATCTTGAATCCCGGCTTCAATAATGCTCCATCGTGGTTCGGATCAGGACCGGCAGCACCATTAACGGGATTGAGCATGCGATAGGCCAACGGGGTGGCGAAACGGCCCCCCTCTGGATCTGCGTAAACGTCCAACTCCACTTGCCGGATTCCAAGCGTGCTGAATTGTTCTTCCAGTGGAAGGTGAGTGTAGTCCAGCTTCGATGCAGCGTCGCGGTTCGCCGATTCAATCAACTGTAAGGTGGCCGGGGTCGGGGCAAGATGGTACGAATTGTGTGTCCCGATCAACTGAATCTGATTGAGCCGCAGATCGTCGCCAAGAATCGATGGCGCGTGGTTGAGAAAAGATAAAAGAAATCCGAGCGTCAGTGAGATTCCACCTGGCTGGCAAAGAAGGTTCGTCGCCCGTTTCATGCGATTTCTCCGCTCGGTTCCTGGTTCTGTCTTTAGTACCCGGCACTCAACGTTTCACCCCCGGCGGCACTGACCCGCGAAGCGATGACGGCATTGTCTGTGTTACTCGATATGAACTGCACCGACCCGTCAGCGATCAGCACGTGAGCGCCGCCGACATGGAACGAGTAGACTTCATTGTCGTTGGTGCAGTTAATCGCACACCGGCCGCCGCTTCCGTCCAGGTTCGATCCGTCAATGTAGTACTCGCTTTGCATGTCAAACCAGGCGCCCCCCGAAGAATAGACGCCGGTGACGGCCTTTCCCATCTGGTAGCGCGAGATTCGCCCGGCATCTTCCCACACGATCGCGGTATTCGAGGTGCCGTCGGTGGCGTTTGCAAATGTACTCGGACCTCTTGGTTTCCCCGTGTCGGGATTGATATTGAATACGACGAGTCCCGTTTCTCCACATGGTGTTCCCGGGCCTGCCAGCGCCGCGAAGCCGCATCCGATACCGTCAACGACGCCATAATCCGTGATGCCTAAAGTAAAGAGTCCACCCGGCAGGCCGGGCAGATACCCGGCGGCTCCATAGTCGGCACCGCTCATTCCGCTTGCATTTGACGGGCAACGGTACACGGGGATATTCCTCGTCCCCGCCTTAATGTTCAACGGAGATGCGGGAGACGGAAGATTTGCGAAGATTGTCATATCGATCTTCATCTCTTGATAAACGGTCGCCTGATCCACATATGGCAAAAGATACGTATGGAACGAATGCCAGACATTCTTGGTCTGGTCGAGAAAAATCCCGGCCGGCGGTAAGCACAAATACACATCGTGATAATTATGAACCGCAAGGCCAATTTGTTTGAGGTTATTCTTACATTGGGTTCGACGGGCCGCCTCACGAGCCTGCTGGACAGCGGGAAGCAGCAACGCGATCAAGACAGCGATAATCGCAATCACGACCAAGAGTTCGATCAGTGTGAATCCCTGGCGACGTCTTCCTGCGTGAGGCAACATTTTTGTTTCCTTTCAAGGTCATTTTAACTGGCAAAATACAGGTCACGATTGACAAAAAAACAATCTTATTTTTCCACGTGATTCATGATTGAACGCACGGTCCATTCGATTCGACGGGGTCACTCTCCATCACGGTGACCGATTGCAGAGGCCCGGTCCCTATTCCAGTTCAAACGGTTCCAACATGTTCTTACCGGGCGTGATCGTCGCCTTTAAACCGGACCGCTTGGGATCGGCATATTTACCGTTGAATTTGTCTTTGGGTTTCGGCCCGTGTTCAGAATCTCCCTGGCCTAATCCCCCCTCTTTTTCTGCCGCCTCTTCAAACCAGACGACACTGACTTCATAGTCTCCCTCACGAGCGCCATCGGTCGGCTTGTGCGTTGTCAGCACAAATGCTCCATCGGCGTCGACGAGACCGCTGGGACGGGGAGGAATTTTCTCTTTGACGTCCTTCTTCTGGTCAAGCGGGTAAAAAATGACCAGTGCACCTTCAGCCGGTTCGCCACGATGAAGCACCGCACCCCTGACCGGGTAGACAGGAATCTTCGAATCGGCACCGCATCCGAGGACCCACACCGCGAGAAATCCAACGACCAATAAAGAACCACGACGAATGCACGCGGACCTCGTCGTTTTTTTACCTGAAACGTCCACCCGCATGTCCCTGTATGAAGAACCGTGTTCCCCATGGAGTCGCACGGTGTCAAAGCTTTGGATTTGCTATCTTGACGCGGGGAGACAATAGACCAACTTTGAGAAGATACGATGAATCCGAAATGAATATTTGACGGAGCGCCGGGGACAAAGCCTCCGCACGAATTCGTTCACAAAAAAGGGGGGAGTTCCGTTATTGAAAACAAACGGACCTGTCTCCCATTTGCTTCAAGCCGTCAGCCTAGCGGCTGAGGCGTACTCGCAATCGTGATTAACGTGATTAAAAGGGCGTTTCGTTTTTCGAAACCGCGTCCCTTCCCGTTGCTGTGTCAAAAACGATATCCTATTTGCGAAAGCATCGATCTCGATCGTATCCAGAGTCTGTCCAATGGGGAACGACCGCGCCGCGAGACACGATACGGTTTTCGTTGGTTTCAGGAGTTTGAAGACAATGCCTTTGGTTCCACTTCGAGTTGTACTCGACCACGCCGCTGAAAATAACTACGGCGTCGCCGCATTCAACGTCAATAATATGGAACAGATTCAATCGATCATGGAAGCGGCTCGGGAAACCGATTCTCCTGTGATCGTACAAGCCTCACGTGGGGCCAGGTCCTATTCGCAGGACAATTATCTGCGACATCTGATGCTGGCGGCATCAGAATTATATCCGGAAATTCCGATCGTCATGCATCAGGACCACGGCAACAGCCCTGCAACCTGCTGCAGCGCAATCAAATACGGCTTCACGTCCGTCATGATGGATGGTTCGCTCAAGGAAGACGGAAAAACACCGGCCGATTACGACTATAACGTCGCTGTCACCTCGGAAGTGGTCAAAGTCGCTCACATGTTCGGCGTCTCTGTCGAAGGTGAACTTGGCTGCCTGGGACGTCTGGACACGGGGGAAGGCGAAGCCGAAGACGGTCACGGCGCGAGCGGTCAACTTTCACACGATCAACTTCTGACCGATCCTGATGAAGCGGAACGATTTGTGAAGGCCACCAAGGTTGATGCCCTGGCGGTTGCGATCGGGACCAGTCACGGAGCCTACAAGTTCGATAAGAAGCCTGACGGCGAAGTGCTCGCCATGAAGCGAATTGAAGAAATCCACAAGAAACTGCCGAACACCCATCTCGTGATGCACGGCAGTTCGTCTGTGCCACAGGACTTGCAGGACATCATCAACAAGTATGGTGGCAAAATGAAGCAAACGTTCGGTGTCCCCGTCGAAGAAATTCAACGAGGGATCAAGAGCGGCGTTCGAAAGATTAACGTCGATACCGACTGCCGCATGGCGATCACCGGTGCGATTCGTCAGGTACTGGCGACAAGCCCGGAAAAATTCGACCCACGCGACTATCTGAAGCCAGCTCGCGAAGCGATGAAGCAGGTCTGCGTTGCTCGTATGGTCTCGTTTGGCCAGGCAGGGAACGCCAGCAAGCTGATTGCTTCTGGCAAAGCGAAGTAACGCCTTGGCGAACTCGGTACCGTGATTTCAATCAGCCCGGACGCGGGAATGCGTCCGGGCTTTTTTGCGAATTCCGTCACTCGGCTTAAAGCCTTGCCGATGCTTATGATTCGGGTGCCACTGGATGATGGTCTTCGGTCACGCGGTCATACTAACGTTTGGTTTCTTCACGCTCCGAGGTCGTCAGTTTTTGTCAATTGAAAAGGTGATACAACGTCTTAGCTGCGGCTTCCAGCCGCAGATTTAAGAATTCTGCGGAGGCTGGAAGCCTCCGCTACAAAAACTGACAACCTCTCCGCGAAGAATTTGTGGAAGAAAAGAGTCCGAGGGCTGACGCACCCCGGCTCGCCTCGACTGTTTTTTCGTGGTTATATTTCATTTCGTGATTGAGTTTCGGGCGAAGCCCGCGCTGGGCAATCTTTGATTGCTTTCAGGAAATGAGAAGACACTGCGTCGGAGAAGACTCCGATGCAGTGGCACGTGACCGGAACTTTAAGTCGGGACATTGCTGATGATTCGTGTGCCGCTGGATGACGGTCTTCGGGACACTGTGGTCTTTGATTGCTTCCGGGAAATGAGAAGACACTGCGTCGGAGAAGACTCCGATGCAGTGGCACGTGACCCGAAATTTAGGTTGCGACTGTGCCCTGGCCGATCCTGTCGTCACTCGGCAACCTGAAATGGGGCTGAAACCGGTTGAAAGGACATCGACAGACTTGGATCGATCGTTGACAATGATGTGTGGATTTGCAATCCATCAGTTTTTGCGGTTTGATCGAGCGATGCGACATTTGGAACGTATGACGATTGATCCGCTGAATACTGCATGACTACGCTGCGTGACGAATCCCACCGAATCTGCTTCTTCCACTCCAGAATTTTGACCGCCGCACTATGGATATCGCTCAAACGCTTATTCGACACGGTCTTGTCACGAAGCCTCAGGTCGAAGCTGCTCTGCCTCAGGCGGCAGGAAAACGGGTCGACCGGGTGCTCGTTGAAATGGGGATCGTCAAAGAAGACGATGTCTTGCGAGCGTTTGCCGAAGAACTGGGGATGGACTTTGTCGAAGTCAAACAGGAATCGATCGATCGCGAACTGCTGATGCAGTTTCCGACGACCGCCGTATTTCGCCATTCTCTGTTACCACTGGCCCGACGGAACGGCAGCGTGGTCGTTGCG